>JBHIDV010000075.1:0-9670 GCA_046760285.1 Sedimentisphaerales bacterium | reverse complement strand
GAGAGATTGAAAAGCTGCCAGTTGAGGATAATTCTGTTGATGTAGTCATCTCAAATTGTGTTATCAACCTCTCGCCTGACGAAAGAAGGGTCTTCATGGAAGCGTTCAGGGTGCTAAAACCAGGTGGAAGATTGATGATTTCTGACATAGTTTTATTGAAGGAACTTCCGGCTTTCATAAAGAGCTCTATCGAGGCATATATCGGCTGTCTTTCCGGAGCAATAATGAGAGACGAATACATAGAAGCCATAAAAGCAACAGGATTTCAGGGGGTCAGGATAATTGACGAGACACCTTTCCCTATCGAGTTCCTGGCTAATGACCCAACTACGAAGGCAATCATTGAGGACTTAAAACTACCGTCTGAGAGAGTAAAAGAGATTGCAAATTCGATAATGAGCATAAAAGTTTCCGGGACCAAACCAAATAAAACCGCTTAGAGTTTAAATGGTAAGAAAACAGATTGATAACTATTACATCTCGCGAAAATCGAAGCTGTTAAAAGACTTCGACAAGACCGTAAATATTGTCAAAAGGATTTTTGTCTCGCGCTACGGTGCTGAGTTCGCGAACACTATACTAAAACAAGCCAGGCAGGAATTTGAAACTCTCATCCCTCATCTGCCCTATATTGGTGGTAACGCGCCTGCTCTTAGGTTGTTTCTCGTTACTTCTGTTTATGAATTGGCACTATATAAGGCCATGAAAAAGCACAGCAAGACCGCTGAAGAAGCCTGGGGATTGTGCCACGAGGCGCTTAAGGTTAGGCTGGAAACCATCCCCAGATTTGTGCGTTATCTCCTCAAATTTTTATTATTTTCCAATTTTATCAAGAAAAGAACCCGAAAAATCGCAGAGAAAACTCAAAAGCATCCGCTTGGTGACTTTGCATTTAGATTTGTTGAAGGTGATGGTAAAAACTTCGATTGGGGCGTTGATTACACAGGATGTTCGATTTACAAATTTATATGCGACCAGGATGCCAAAGAATTTGCTCCTTATGTTTGCTTGTCGGATATCGCTCTCAGTGACACACTTGGCTGGGGATTGATCCGCACCGAGACACTTGCCGAGGGCTTTGAGAGGTGTAATTTTCGGTTTAAAAAAGGTGGCAAAACAAAGGTGTATTCCACCGTTTGGAAAACGAAATGAATCTTGAACACACCGGACCAGGCCCCGTATCGGCCCCCTATGCCTTGTTCCTGACCGAAGAATCCTATAAAAGTGATAAAGCTAAAATCTTTTGCAGAGGTTGTCAGGCAAATTTTGTCCCGCCAAAATTTGCTGCCAAAAAAATGTTTGTTTCAAAATCTCTTCTGCATTAAAATAATATAGTCTCTTATACGGGGCGTGGCGCAGTTTGGTAGCGCGCTTGACTGGGGGTCAAGAGGTCGCTGGTTCAAGTCCAGTCGCCCCGAGTTGAGAGGACGAGGGGGCTTTGCCATCCCCAAGCTTGTACCCGCCAAAGTAGGTGCTGCGCTTGAGGCTGCCACCCTTCGCATTAAGTGTCTGTCTGCAGCGGAACAGCCTATCAAATCAAAATTTACAGACTAATAGTGCAAATCACAAACGAATTGTCGATTGCCGATTTGAAAATCGTAAATCGCGCTGTGACCTCTCATGGCGTCCTATATTATGATTATGGGCCATGTGTTTCAAAAGATAGCACGCAGCAGAACGCCATATTGCTAAAGTCTCGGCTCAAATGGCCGAAAGAGTGCTAAGTAGACTTTTGGTTAGATGCTTGGAGTGCGTCATGAGAACAGACAAGTCCGCCAATGGTACAGTTATGAAGTTGATAGCACGGTTTCTGCATAGAGACAACATATTCGCTATATTCGCTTTGCTAACCTCTATAGTTGTAGCCGTCTACCTGGTCAACATGGCTGTGTCTGTGTGGCGTAACATTACTTTCCAAAAAGACATAAAGGAAAAAGCCAGCGTTTACAATGTTAGAGCGGTTGGAGCGGTGCTGGCGAAGGCGACAGAAGCCTTGTTGGCTGCTGACGAACTATCAATGCTTCGTCGGGCAGTGGCGGAGGCAGGCCTCGAAAATAAACTCAAATCTTGCCGTGTTATTTTGCCTGACGGCGGGATAGTGGCTGACGCCGACCCCAGTCGCATCACGGTTATCAAGCTACCCAAATCATGGGCAGGTAATAGTGAGAGGGCCCAGCCACAAAAAATGGCTGCTGAGAACCTGACCTACACGGAGAGCTTTACTGCTAACAGCGTGACGTGCAGCTTTCCCTTAGATGTGCCAGGCAGAGGCAGTGCGTCTTTGGAGATTACTGCCGAAATCAATGACCAACCAGGGATAGGCTTGCAGTCCCAGGCAGCTCAGATGACGATAGTCTGTTTAGGCCTGGCTGTGATGTGGTTGATCCATCGTCACGCGCGGTTCAGGTTGAAAGGAATTGGTGCTATTCATCAGGCCCTGCTGGTAGCTAAGGATTGCGAACCGGATGTATCTACCTTGGAAGTAGACGAGCAGCTTGGACAGGAGGCTGTTATCTGGAACAAGCTGCTCGGCAAAAAGCAAGGCCTGCTCATTCGCGCCGCACTTGAGCAGGTCAAAGAATCAATTCACGAGAAATCTGAAGACTATAATGAGCTTGCAGCAGCGTGCGATGCCTTGCCGCATGGCCTGCTGCTGGTTGGTGAGGACATGCGTATCCACTATTGTAATGGGGCAGCGGCTGCGCTGCTGCAGACTAACCGCGGTGAGCTAATCAACGCAGATGTATCGGAATTTATTACAGACCAAAGAGTGATTGAGTCGCTACAGAGCGTTTCGGATTATCCGAGTTATGCGCGAACGATAGTGGAAGCCGAGCCTGTCGCTGATTCAGCCGGCCGTTCGACAACCCCGAGTCTATTGCGATTTATTGTCCGTCCTGTCCGCCAACAAGATGTAGGCATTGCCATGGTCATAATCGAGGACATCACCCAAAAGAGGGTGGCAGAAGTGGCGAGAAACAGTTTTCTCGGTCGGGCCGCTCATGAGCTGCGCACGCCCTTAACAAACATTCAGCTTTACGTGGAAAACGCGTTGGAGGATTGTAAAAACGACCCCCATGCCACCGCCAAGTGCCTTAACGTAATAAACGAGGAATCACGTCGGCTGGAACGTGTCGTGTCGCAAATCCTGTCAGTGTCTGAAATAGAGACCGGCTCGTTCCAGTTGAAGCTGGATGATGTCCGCCTTGACGTATTACTGGAGGCGCTTAAGGCTGACTACAAACCCCAGGCAAAAGACAAGCAAATCACACTTAAGTTCAATCTGCCCCCGAAGCTTCCGGTTTTGCAGGCCGACCGTGACAAAATCTCTCTTGCTTTGCACAACCTGCTCGGTAACGCACTCAAGTACACCCCGAAAAAAGGCCGAGTAACCGTCAACGCAACTGTCCATACAGACCGAATCTGCATAGAGGTTATAGACTCTGGGTTTGGGATCAGTGCGGACGATGTAGAGAGAATATTCGATAAGTTTTACCGGGCAAAAGACGAGCGTGTCGCAAACCTCACGGGCTCGGGACTGGGCCTGCCAATCGCACGTGAGGTGATCAGGCTGCATGGTGGGGATATCTCTGTTGAATCCGAACTGAACAAAGGCAGTACATTTACCTTGACCCTGCCAATCAAAGAGGAGGCTGGCTAAAGTGACCATCCAAACGCAACAGTATGGTGCGGTAACTGTGGTTAAACCAGATGGGCCACTGGTCGGTACGGATGCCGACAAATTCAAGGCCAGGCTTCTGGAAATAGCAGACCAAACCCTTGGCCGGGTGGTTCTGGATATATCTGCTGTGTCCTACGTCGACAGCAGAGGACTGGAGTCGCTGGTTGATGTAACGCAGCAGCTATCTGCCAGCGGTTGTGCACTGAAGATTTGTGCGGCCAATGAGACCTTGAGGCAGGTGATGATGCTGACAGGCGTCTCGAGCCAATTCGAGCATTTCGAGGATGCCAACTCCGCCATTCGGAGCTTTCTATGACCGATTCTTTCGCGAAAATGCCTTTGGGGGAGGCGCTGGTTGCAGAAGGTGTCATCTCGCAAAAGCAGCTAAATGACGTCTTGATTGAGCAGAAAACTACCGGCAGGATGCTCGGCGAGATGCTCGCCGAGCAAGGAATTATCAACGCTACGGTTCTGCTGCGTGTTCTGGCTCGCCAGTTGGGTGTGCCTTATTGCCAATTGCGTCACGGCCTGGTCGACTTTTCTTTGCTGGCCCTTATCGGTAAGGAGGAGGCCGAACAGCTTAAAGCAATCCCCATGTTCAAAGTGCACGAGACGTTGACCGTCGCTATGGCAGAGCCCCAGTCATTGCCCAAGATAGACAGGTTGAGTCAGTTGACAGGTTGCAAGATTCGACCGGTGATGGCGTTAGGTTCAAACATAATTGAGTTCATAAATAAATACTCTTCTGATAATACTGACATTGACTCTTTCCTGGCCTCGTTAGTTGACAGTGAGGTAGAAGTTCTCGAACAGGACTCGACTGACGAAGGACCCATGACAGACCTTGATAGGATTGTAGAGGGAAGTCCCGTCATCAATCTCGTCAATGTAGCTTTGATGACGGCGGTCAAGGACGGCGCAAGTGATGTTCATTTTGAGCCGGACAAAAACGGCACCCGTATTCGCTATCGCATAGATGGAAGACTAAGAGACCTTATGAAACCGCCGGCAGGCCTACATAGCTCCATCATCGCGCGTGTTAAGGTCATCGGCAAAATGGATATAGCGGAGAAACGTCTGCCGCAGGAGGGACGTGTGCGTATCGTCGCCGATGGCCGGGAGATAGATCTGCGCGTCTCCAGCATGCCCACCCTGCTGGGCGAGAAGGTGGTGGCTCGCGTTCTGGATAAGGCCAACCTCAGAATTCGCCTGGAGGATTTGGGTTTCAGAACCGAGACTTTGGCGGCGTTTAATAGGATGCTACGTCAGCCGTATGGGTTAGTTCTGGTTACGGGTCCAACTGGTAGCGGAAAAACCACCACGCTATATTCCGCCCTTGATCTACTAAAGAGTCCCGAGCGGAACATCGTCACTGTAGAAGACCCTGTCGAGTATCAGTTGAACATGATTAACCAGATCCAGGTTCATGAAGCTATAGGCATGACCTTCGCCCGGGCTTTAAGAAGCATACTCAGACAGGACCCGGACGTGATAATGATAGGCGAAATACGTGACCGGGAAACTGCCCGCGTGGCCGTCCAAGCTGCCTTAACCGGTCACCTGGTGCTGGCGACCTTGCATACAAATGATGCCCCTGGAGCGGTAGCTCGGCTGCTTGATATGGGCATCGAGCCTTATCTGCTATCCAGTGCACTGAATGGCGTGGTCGCCCAACGGCTGGCACGGACCATCTGTCCGAGCTGTATCACGACATATTTGCCACCGACCAATGTGCTGCGCGATGCAGGTTTATCTGATGCATCCGGCAGGACCTTCCGCAAAGGGGTTGGATGTGACGAATGTCATAATTCGGGCTTCCGCGGACGGGCTGGAATCTATGCGGTCATGGAAGTTACTCCCACTTTGAGACGGCTTATCCATAGAGCAGCACCGACACACAAACTTCACGAAGAACTTAAAAAACAAGGTGTGTTGACACTCCGTGAGGAAGGAGTGCTTTTAGCTATCGACCATAAGAGCAGCCTGGAAGAGGTCCTTGCCGTCACGCACAGTCAAGATACCTTAGAAGAACAGCACCATAATCGAAATGGGGACGCTAAATTGAGAGAAGGCCAATGAAGCTGGCGTATAAAGCGTATGACAGTTCAGGTAAAGCTACAACCGGCACAATAGAATGCGCTGATGTTACGGCTGCGGCTGAAACTCTTCGGCGAAAAGGTCTCTATGTAGCAGAACTAACAGAACCGCCAAGCCCGGCTGCAAAGGGCAAAAGCAAGCTCATAGGCAGGGCCCGGCTAAATCGGGCCCAAAGAATCAAGAACTTAGCTGTTTTGGCTCGTCAGCTTTGTGTTCTTATCTCTTCGGGCACACAACTGCCAGAAGCGCTTGATGCTATCAGCCGACAGACCAAACCAGGACCCTGGCGCGATACTATCTCTGACCTTCGCAGCAGAGTTGAACAGGGTGCTCCGCTTTCTGAAGCAATGCAGGCTCATCCTGAGCACTTTGATTCAATCTATTATGGTCTTATTGCCGCTGGCGAATCAACAGGCGGACTGGTAGAGATGCTTGACCGCCTTGCTACTCTAAAGCAAAAGCAATTACGGGTGCGTAGTTCCATTGTGGGGGCTCTTATTTATCCCAGCCTACTGGTGGTGCTCGCTGTAGGCATCTTCTCATTATTGTTACTGTTCGTTGTGCCGCGATTTGCGATGCTATTTGATACGCTTGATGTACCGCTTCCCGCCAGCACGCAAGTTCTTGTAAACGCCAGCCGTGCCTTTCGCAGCTATTGGTGGGTAGCAGGCCTTTTTGTAATAGGTACGGTCGTTTCTTTGCATTTCTACCTGCGAACACCTGACGGAAATCGTTTTCGTGACACAGCCATTCTGAGACTACCTTACATTGGTAGTATCGCCAAGAGCTTAGCGACAGCACGAATCGTACGTTTGCTGGGCGTACTAATGACAAGTCATGTGCCGGTCCTGAGGGCGTTAGAACTCATAAGGCACGCAGCAGGTAATGTTCACTATGCAGAGCTAATCGGCAAGGCCCAAGAGTATGTGACAAAAGGTGAGCTGATAAGCCTGGCCTTTTGCGATATGAATCTGATCAGTCCTTCCATTCACGAGGCTATTCGCAGCGGTGAGCAGAGCGGGCAATTAGGTCGCTTGTCACTGAATATCGCCGATTTCCTCGACGACGAAAACGAGGTTACTATCCGCTCGCTCACCAGCATTATGGAGCCGGTGGTTCTGATCATAATGGGCGTCTTGGTGGGGCTGGTTGCACTAAGTATGTTCATGCCACTGTTCGACCTAACTTCGATGACACAAGGAGCTGCGCTATGACAATCTTCCGTAGACCGCGAACCGCAATAGGTATTGACATAGGCCCTCGAAACATAAAGGCGGCCCAATTACGCAGAGCAGATGGCCAATACCATATAGTTGCTCTGGCGTTGTTGCCCCGCCCCTATGGCAGAGGTGAGACCGAGCAGGTTGATGCCCAAGAGATACTTAGCTTGAGGGTTTCTCTTAGACAACAAGGTTTCTGCGGTAATGATGTGGTGTTAGCTGCACCAGATGAGAAGCTATTGCGAGGCATTCTCGAATTACCAAGCCGAGTGTCTGGCGCCGCTGTCGGTCAGATGGCACGTATGGAGCTGTCGCGATTACATCATGTGGCCCCTGACTCTTTTGAACTTGTCCATTGGGAGCTGGCGTCTGCTGACAAGTCCGCCGTCTGTCTGACGGACAAGTCAAAACCAATAACTCAAATCCTGGCGTTCGGGTGCCCGCATGACATAGCCAATGCTTTGCTGGATGCCTTTGAAGAAGCCGGATTAAACGTCACTGCTTTAGATGTACGAAGCGCCGCCGCAGCCAGAGCTTGTCTGCCCCTTACCGCTCCGGCTGCGTTTAGCCCTGCCACCTGTGGGCAGGGCTTGGCCCGCGGCACAGGTCCGGGGGCTAATCGAGCGGGGATGACTTGCTTACTCGATCTGCAATGGAATTCAACGAAATTGCTGCTGGTGTGGGGCCACACGCCTATCTATGAAAAGTTCATCACTAACCAGTGCATTGCGCGACTTTCTGCCAGGTTGGGTGAAAAGTTCGGTCTGCCGGAGAGATTTGCATATCACATCGTTCGAGCTGTGGGCTTAGCTAAAGACCCACCCGCTTTCTTGCGAAAGCAAGAAGGGGTGGACCAAAAATCTGTGGAAGCAATTCGCAAGATTCTCTATAGCTATTTCGAGGCGGTGGCCGAAGAGCTTAAGAGTCCATTAGCTTATGCCAGCCGGCAGTATCCCGACAAAGCAATAGAACGGATATTGCTAATTGGCGACGGGGCTGGGATTTGGGGAATTTCGCAATACCTGGCAGATAATCTTGGCATTGAAGTTTTCCCTGCTGCTCCCTGTAACCTGGTTTCATCGTCCGTCGTCCATCGTGGTTCGTCCGACGAGTCACGAGGGAGACCCCAGCCGCCATTTCCCCGTGGTCGTGGGGACAAGCTTGCCCTTGCGGAGACAGGGGCAACTGGGAACCCAGGAACAAGTGACGAGGGATGTGCTTGGCCGGTTCTGAGTAAAGCGGACAACCCAGACTTAACCGTAGCAGTAGGCCTGGCTAAATTTACTGGAGGATAATGTATGGGCGATGTCAACCTTATTCCCGCGGCGAGGTTAGCCAGCAAGCATCGCAAGGCCAAGCAGCGCATGTGGATGGTAATATGCGGAGCATATCTGATGTCGCTTGCGGTAGCGTCTTTATCGGCGCGAGCACTCTGGGGAGGTGATGATGCCGTAGTAAAAGAACTCACCTCGACCGTACAAAACATCGAGCAATACAATTCCGCGATTACAGAGCTACGAAAGGACCTCAGCCAGGCCACGGCGGAGCTTCTGACCACCAGGACAGTCAAAGACCAGCCAAGTTGGGGTAAGCTGCTCATCCTGCTAAGTAATGAACTTGGAGCAGAAGTTGTCCTAAGTAAATGTCAGCTCATTAGTTCGAGTAAGAAAGCTCGCCTGTCGTCGGCCAAGGATAAGAAAATTACCGACCATCGACTCGCCTGGGGGGGATTGCCTGAGCGGCAGTACAGGCTGAACCTCAGCGGTTTTGGCCGCACACAAAGCTCTGTGTCCAGATTTGTTCTTAGGCTCGAACGAATGAATATATTTGAATCAGTAATATTGGTAGATAGTAACAGATGCAGTTTTTTAAATGGCGAAGCTGTGGCATTTAGTATCGAGTGCCGTCTCTTATGAGAAATTACTATGGACCTTTCGACCCTCAAAAAACGACCGTTTAGCCAAGTAGACATGGTAGGCGCAGTCGTCTGTGTTGCTGCCTCACTTGGGGCGTATTTTGGTGTATTTGGTCCGCTAATGGCGCAGCGGTCTTTTCTTGCCAGCCAACGGCAGGAGTTGGCAAGGGCAAGCGAAAAGGCTTGCGAACTTAAAGCATCGATGTCAATACTGAAGAATCGCCTGGCTGTTGCCCGGAAAGAGCTTGCCGCCAGCGAGTTCAAGCTTGAAGAAGCGTGGCGAATTAACCAACACGTCGCCGAGATAACCACGTTTCTCAGCGATTGCGGATTGAAGGTCGACCAGGTACAGATTGGCCCCGCACCAATTGCCCTCGGCGAGAGAGCTAACTTGAATAAACGTCAGAGAACTGATAAGGGCTCAATTAGGGTAGGGTTAGTTGGCTCAAGATGCGACTTGATACCAATCAGCATTAGTGGAAAGGGAGGATATAAACAGTGTGCGGCGTTTCTTCACCAGCTTTGCCGGACTTTCCCTGATATAAGCGTAGCCGCGTTTGAGCTGCAGAGCAATCCAGCAAAGCCAGGTCAGGGGACCCCAGCCGCGAAAAATGGCGGCTGGGAACCCCAGCCGGGTACCTTTCGCTTTGAATTGTTCTGGTTGGCTATGAGTGAATAATGAATGTTGGTGAAAGAATAGAAGCTGATTTGTCGTTATCGAAACTCGTATCGAAACTGGAATATCGAGGCTCGATT
>JBHIDV010000074.1:0-9735 GCA_046760285.1 Sedimentisphaerales bacterium | reverse complement strand
CTTGCCAGCGCTTCAGCAATTTTTGTCTGGCTGTAATCACTACATTGGGTTAATGCCACTATGGCGTTGGTCATGTGAGGGTCAATAATTTATTCTGCTACAAACCAATAAAAATATTCTGACAGCCGGTTTAAGCTCGGATTTTCTGGGGTCAGCCGGGCTAAAAAATAAGCTACCTTCAGGTTTACTGAACAATAGTCCACCCAGGGTTGATTTATCGCTGATGTATTTTTTCGGCGCCAGTACGACAAAATCGCCGGGGCCCATTTTCAGTCCAAAAGCAGCAGAGGAAAAAACAAACTCACGCAATTTTGCGCGAGCGACTAATTCTGGAATTGAACTTCTTATAGGTATGGTAAAGACAGGATAAGCAATAAGCTTACACACGCCTGTATCTTGCGGGATTTTTTCAGCTTTTATCCGCAGGACCAGATTACCTGGCCCAATGGTTGCACCTTGTTCTGAACCGTCCTCGGCGATAAATGAGATATTTTGCTTCGAGTTTAGTTCTGTAATAGTAAGGTCATTGGTTTGGCCGTCCGGCAGCAATAGCGAAACGGTCACTATTTTTTGTCCACCGGCAGCACGCAACAAATCGTTCATTCTCTGCCACATCTGCATACCGCTTGTGCGTACTATAAATGAATTAGCTCGGAATACTTTATAATTAGTGAATAGCAGTGGCTTTAGATATAACATCTGCCAAGCATCATTCAATTTGCTGACATTTTCAGCGGGTATTTCGAAAATATATACGTCAAAAGTTGCGGTATTTAACCAATCGATGGCCGGCTGGTTGTCACTGCGCAAAGGAGCTATATCACTGATTTTGATTTGCTCAGGTTCTGGCTCACCTCGTACAGAGCCGTTGCAACCTACCATGGCCAATCCTAAGCAGCTTAGAAATGCAATTTGAAAAACGTGAATCATAACAATAGACTAACAATTCTATGAAGGCTGTCAATAGATAGCTCATTGCCAAATCGCGTATTAAGTGTATCGATTTTCTTGACCTGCTGTCTTGTTTTGTTTTTAATATCCAAAATCAATAAAATCAGTAAGGGACCCCGCTTCGCGGGAACCCAAATTCATGGTTGAAATCAGAAAGGACTGATGCAAATGAAAGTCAGTAAACGAGCTCAGGACGTGCCGGCTTCGGCAACTATAGCTGTTACTTCGCGGGCCCAGCAGTTGAAAGCCCAAGGCGTAGATGTAATCGGTTTCGGTGCAGGAGCGCCGGATTTTGACACGCCAGATTATATTAAAGATGCAGCTATAGAAGCGCTAAAAGCGGGCAAAACAAAATACACACCTGCCGGTGGGATAATCGAGTTGCGAACCGCCATTGCCGAAAAGCTTGAAAGCCAAAACGGTCTCAAATATAGCCCCGACCAGATTATTGTCACCATCGGCGGCAAACACTCAGTCTACGAATCGATGCAGGCGGTGCTCGACCCCGACGATGAGGTCATTTTGCCCACGCCATATTGGGTAACATATCCGGAGGCAGTAAAGCTGGCCGGCGCTGAAGCTAAAATCATTCAAACCGATAGAGCCAACAGCTACAAGATCACGCCACAGCAGCTAAAAGACGCTATTACGAAAAAAACTGCGATGCTGGTACTTAATTCACCCAACAATCCCGGCGGTTTTACGTATACGCCCGAAGAGTTAAAAGACATCGCAAAGGTTCTTGAAGGGACCCAGGTAGCGGTGCTCTCAGACGAGATCTACGAAAAACTAATCTACGGCAACACCGAATTTGTGAGCTTTGCTTCGCTAAGCGAAGATGCATATAATAGAACCTTAACCCTCAACGGCTTCAGCAAGGCTTTCTCTATGACCGGATGGCGGCTCGGATACACCGCAGGGCCGCTGGAAGTTATAAAGGCGATGGGACGCTTGCAATCGCATACGACACAAAATCCTGTGACCTTCGGTCAGTATGCTGCGATTGCCGCTCTGGGTGAGCAGGCAGCCGAGGCCATCGAAAATATGAGAGCAGAATTTGAGCGTCGTGGCAAATACATGGCTGAGCGGCTAAACAGCATCGAAGGTATCCAATGCCCTGAGCCTACCGGCGCTTTTTATTGTTTCCCTGATGTCTCCAGCCATTATGGCCGAAATATTAATGGTGCAGAAATTAACGGCAGCATGGACTTTGCAAAGGCACTTTTAGAGCAGGCTAACGTTGCCCTTGTTCCGGGCCTGCCATTTGGTTGCGACAATAATGTTCGTTTGAGTTTTGCCTGCTCGCTCGGACAGATTAAGGAAGGCTTAGATAGACTACAAAAATGGCTAAGTCAGTAGAAGTCAGAAGACAGAAGACAGAAGACAGAAGACAGAATTCCAGCCTCAGCGAGTCTTCGATTTCTGTTCTCCGTTATCTGTCATCTGTCCTCTGTTTTCTGGGAATGCTCATTTTTGCCTGCCATGCCTGCACGCACATGGTCGCTGCCGGCGATACCTGGGTGGCAATGGCCTGTGGCCGACACTTCGTTAATCACGGTGTAGATACGGTCGAACCATTCAGCGCAAACTCACATAAACCAGGGCCAACACCTGAAGAAATCAAAACCTGGCCCAAATGGGCTCAATGGATTACGGAAAAAGTAGGCCTGGAGACAGTCAAAAAATGGCATCCTACCGGCTGGATTAATCAGAACTGGCTGACCCATGTAATTTTCTATTGGTTATCCACAACTCTCGGCTCCGAAGAAAATCCACACTTCAACGCCTTGGTGTACTGGAAGTTTGCCATCTATATAATTACGGTCATTTGTGTTTTCTATACGGGCGTTACTTTAGGTGCTAATCCTGTTCTCGGTGCTATTTTTGCCTGCTTTGCCATGTTCATAGGCCGCTCTTTTTTCGATGTTCGACCTGCCGGTTTCTCGAACCTGTTAGTAGCTACCTTTTTGTTTATACTTGTCCTTACAACATATCGAAACATATTATATATCTGGCTCATCGTCCCACTGACGGTCTTCTGGTGTAATGTTCACGGTGGATACGTTTACGCTTTTATTATGCTCATTCCATTTGCAGGCCTGCATTTACTGACCAACTGCAGCAAAAAATGGACTGCTATTTTATACAATGTTACTGCCTGGCCGGTTTTCTTTTTTGTTGTTTCCAAAGCCGGCCTGAGAATGGACACATTTTTGTTTTTAGTCCTGCTGATAATTTTGGATGTTGCACTGGTGTTTTTTAAGAAGAACCTCATTTCTATTGGATGGAAGGGCGTGTACCATGCAATCGCTGCTTATTTTGTTGCCTTTTTCGCTATGGTTTTATTCAATCCTTTCCATTTGACGAACCTGACCCACACCTTCGTGATTAGTGTTAGCGAGCACGCTGCCAGATGGCGTGACATTCACGAATGGCACCCGGCCTTTGACTGGAACAATCCTGTTGGTACGGCCGTGCCTTTTTTAGTAATGTATATTATTGCATGGGTAATCCTTGTGGTTTGGGCGGTGGTCCTGCTATCGACTTCTCGTTCCGTCAGCCGATATGCTAAACGGAAAACAAAGATTTCTGCCGAATATCAGTGGCCTAAGATTGATTTAGCATTAATGGTAATCGCTGCTCTGACCATTTATATGGCCATTCGTTCCCGCCGATTTATACCCATAGCTGCTTTTGCTGCCTGCCCCATTATAGCAATGTTCATTGACCAAATTGTTCGTGCGATTTCAGCAATGCGTAACTTTCGTCAGCATAATCGTCTGGCCGTCTCAGCAATGCCGGCCAAGCTGCGGTTGGTTTTCACGCTTGTTGGAGCTGGGGCGGTTTTGTTCTTTGGCACCTGGTGGGGACTTAAATTTAAGTACATCTATCTTGACCCCTGGCCTGGTGACCCGAAGCTAAATTCCGTTTTTATGCGGATGACGGCCTCTGACGCCAAGCCGTTTTATGCTGGCCAGTTTATAAGAGATAATAAACTGAAGGGAAAAATGTTTAATTACTGGACCGAGGGTGGCTTTATCGCATGGGCACAAGAACCGGATCCTGCCACCGGCAAAACACCTTTGCAACTATTTATGGACGGCAGGGCACAGGCAGCTTACGACCGCCAGGTTTTTGACCTTTGGTCAATTATCATGTCTGGAGGCCAATTAACCGCCGAGAAGGTCGCCAAGGCTAAGGCTCGAAGACAAAGTTTAACTGCTGCCGATTATACAGAAATTGGCCAGTGGATGGCTGACAAACTAAAACAGCACAATGTCTGGGTGTTTTTAATGCCCGCAGCGGTGTATAATGACCCCGAGAGAAAAAATCCCTATCACGTAGTGAAAGGGCTTGAGCATAATCGCAATTGGCCTCTGGTCTTTTTTAATAACAAGCAGAAATTATTCGTCGACTATACCACGCCGCAGGGCAAAGAACTTTTCGATGGTATACGTACCGGAAAAACCCTCTATCCCGATGATTTCCACAGGAGTCTTATTCTTGCCCATCATCTGCTTATGTATGGCCAGGGACCAAACAGCAAAAAACAAGGACTTAATTTCGCCATCAAGGCCTTCCATCTAAATCCATCAGCAGCACCAATGATGGAGATAATATATGCAGCAGGAAGATTTCCAGAGCTAAGACCTCTAATTGATGAATTCTGCTCCAGATTCTTCGATAGCTTTGAAAAAAATAAGGATACTTACGTTAAGCAAGATGGCTATCGTCTTAAAGTTCAAGCCGCTCACTTAGCAGGCATCCATTTGGAGAAGGTTGCCCGCCAGCAGGGAGATATAAAGCTGGCCAATTTTTATGTCACAAAAACAAAAGAATATGCAAGTGAAAGAAATAGAATGTTTAAACGGTGGTAATCGCGAATCGCAAATGGCGAATCGCGAATCGCGAGTCGCGAATCGACGAGCGACTGGCGACAAGCGATACGCGATTAGCGTCTTTTTTCCTTGTTATAACGAACAAGATAATGTCGCCCGCACCGTTGAAGAGGCACTTTTGGTTCTCGGGCAGCAAAGCTGCGACTTTGAGATAATTATTGTTGACGACGGCAGCACCGACGGCACCGGCCGAATTGCTGACGAAATCGCCAGCCGAGACAGCAGGGTAAAAGTGGTGCACCATCGGACTAATCTTGGTTATGGAGCAGCCTTACAATCTGGTTTTAAGACAGCCACAAAAGAACTGGTCTTTTATACCGATGGTGATGGCCAATTTGACATCAACGAATTGCCGCCGTTGCTGCCGTTGATGGATAAGGCGGATATTGTTAGCTGTTACCGACTGAACCGCCAGGACCCTTTTATGCGTAAAATCAACGCCTGGTGCTGGACAAAATTGGTTTGCTGGCTATTCGGCATGAAAATTCGTGACATCAATTGTGCTTTCAAATTGTATAAAAGAGAAATTTTTGATAATATTGAGCTGTTAAGCTCCGGGGCCCTGATTGATGCTGAAATCCTGGCAAAAGCTTCTCGCAAAGGGTATTCAATCACTCAAAAGGGTGTACATCACTATCCGCGAATAGCCGGCTCACAAACCGGTGCAAATCTGCGAGTAATTCTCCGTGCATTCAAAGAGCTGTTTAAACTAAAATCAGAAATAAACTCGAAATCCTAATGTTCAAGTTTCCAAAACATGTTGTTTTTGGTCATTCGATATTGTATCGGATTGCAGTTGTGCTATTGGTCTGGGTACTTTCGGGTTGTGAGTCGCAATCAGCACCACTTCCAACATACATGCGGCCGGAGCTGCTGTATTTGAAGCATCAGCCATATAGTCGTCTATATGTGGAGGTCGATACAATACAAGGTATCAAAGTGCCGGACCGTTGGCTTAATGAGTTAAAGTCGTTTTTGGGTAAATACTGCAGCAAGCCTGATGGTATTGAAATAGTGCGGGATCAGCCTATCCCTATATCGGAGATTGAGGACATGCCAGTCGGCCTGGCATCGATATTATGTATTGACGGCCCTCGTCACAACAGCAGAGAACAACCTGCATATTTGCATGTTTTTTTCTATGATAGAGATATGGGACTTAGGGCTAAAGGAAGAGAGCCACATGTTTCAGGTTTTTGTCCTTCTGGGATTTTGTGCGACATTGGCTACTTTCGGGTCTTTAAAGGCAAAGCAGAAACGTTCGCGCTAAAGCACGAAGTGGGACATTTACTGGGTTTGTGCAAAAATACTGCACACGGTGATGGAGCACATTGTCGAAATCATGGGTGTCTGATGCATAAAAGCCCGGGTCTGTTGCCTGAGTTGGGTCTTCTTTTTGGTTTTCGCTTAGAGAAACAATTATGTGCCGATTGCCAGCGTGATCTTGAGATGTATAAGAACGAGGATGTCGGCTCTAAGCTCGCATTCAAGGGACCATTTTTAATACGGCGGGAAGATGGGTATTCCGTGGCATCTTTGCCATTTTGTGACCTGATAGTACCTGCGTCTGTGAAAAGTGTGCTCGATTGGAAGGACGCATTGTCATACCTAAAGGATAAGACAAAAGAAGCATATAGAACACCTTTGAACGAAGGCCGTAAGTCAAAAAAAACAATGTGGTATGTTAGGGGTTTATATAGTCCCCCTAATAAGGATGCTTACCCTGAGGGCGTAACAGACAAACTGGCTATATTGACAAAAGCAGCGAACGATCCATGTCCGTTTGTCAAGAGTTATGCTATCGAAGAGCTCAAAAAACTCAAAGAAAAGCAAAAGAAGTAATTAAAAGAAATAGCGAGTTGGTGTAAGGTCCGAGTAGGGGGACAGACCGTTTATGTCAAGCTCGTTGCAAAATCGGCCCGAAACTGGTATTATTCTGTAATATGCAGTTTGCAAGATTGTATTGCGAGGCCTGCAAAGCAGGCCGTGGCAATCTCAACTCGTCACAGTTTATGAGATTGTTTCGCTGCGCTCGCAATGAGGATAAGCAGGCGAGACAACACCCAGCAATTGAACGGTTATAAAGCGGATATTATGAACAAGGCAAAAGTTAATTTGTTCATCTATGGCTCGTTACGCGACCCTGAAATCTTCCAATCGGTTAGCGGCTTAAGCTTCACCAGGACCCGCCGGAGGCGGGCTCGAGCCGATGCAGAAAATCTCTTAGCAGAACCTGCTTTTCTGCCCGGCTATCGAAAAGTCACGCCGGATAATGTCTATTTCTATGCTGTCGAAAACACTACTTCCAGAATTGAAGGCATTGTAATCTACGACGTCCCTGCCTGGGCCATGGCTGAAATTGATGCGTATGAAGGAAAACGCTACGACCGGGAAATGGTCCACGTTAATACTGCACATGGTTCTGTCGAAGCCCAGGCCTATCTGGCATCACACGAGTCCATGAAGAGACACTTCGGCGATAGATTTCACGTCAATCTGATACACGAGCTGTGGCTGAGAAAACGCATTGAAAAATTTCTCAAGAAACATACACGTCCGGGCGACAAAGGTACTGATGCCGAGCTGGAAAGGCGAGCTGATAGAGAACTACTCGCAACCACGGAGCGGGACCTGGTAATGAGCCATTACCGCAAGGGTCCTGTTAGTGATTACTACCTTGAACACGAACTAGACCGGCCTCGCCCAAGCATAAAACATCTATATGATGATCCGCAGGTTCGGCCGTTTGTAGAAAACTATTTGGCTTTGGTCATAAAACAGGTCTTGTTCAATGAATTAGACGAGAAAATTCACACTCGATTTCGCTTTGATATCGAGCACATGCTCACTTCGGAGAGATACTTCAAGCGTTCTATTAGCACGCTTGCGGCTCTGCAAATGATAAATGCTAATAGCGCAACTATCGAGCTACTTATTGATGAGTGTCTTAAAACAATGCCCTATGCCAAGCACGACCTTATTGACTACGTAAAATATGCAGTGCGGGCAGCAGACAGCATGTTTGATAGTCGGGTTGCCAAATCGCTTTTGGAGTGGATTAGGTCGAATCTTCAGCCTGGTCTTGTCCCCCTCGGTGCGGAGTTAGAACTGAGTAATCTCGGCTTTGCAGCGGTCGAGCCACAAAGAACCGCCCAAAAGGCATTTGACCCTGTATATGACGATTTTAGGTATTTTAATGATTTTAGCCTGGACGTCTTAGCGTGGAAGCTCGGCGGATATATTGATGACCATACCGGCTCGACTGATCGCGCACGCCGTCTCGGTTTTTTAGAATTGGCACCAGGCAGACTAAACATTGCTGGAGAATTATCGCGACCAGCTACTGCAGACCCATGGCTGCTTAATAAGTTGATACACGAGATTGTCACTTTCTATGACGTTAGGCCGCACAGCCTACATCTTTCTTTCCAGCTTCGCAAAAATCAAATCGGCAAACAGCGAATTCTGCCCTTAGGTTTTGTCAAGTGTCTACTCGTGCTTGGCGGAGGCCCCATCCAAAAGCATACCGGCAGGCTCTGGGTCTCAAGAATGGGCTACGATGAAATACAGCAGTACCAACTCGGCGAAGAACTCGTCTTTGCCAGAACCAGTAAACGTGGATGGTATCTGGGTGACGACGAGATTGCAGATAAGTCCCCCGTCCAGGCTACCTCCTATGTCCAGCAATACAAATTTATCCGCTTGGAGAGACGCGCCAACTATGAGCCATTAATCTTGTGCCTTAAAGGACTCCAATTGGCCTATAATCCTGCTGATTATTTAACTGCCGAGCAATTGAATGCCAATGGAAGACTGCAACGTGACTACGAAGATTTAAAAAGATGGGCTGCCGAACCCACGGAAATCAGCCGACAGACGATAAGCAGATTTATGCGTACCGTCCAGGACGGCTTGATGAATGAGGCACATCGCCGTCCTGCTCATAAGCTGCACTATATTGATTGGGCTCTTAGCGCCATTGATGTGCAGTTGCGAATGTTCAACAAACAGCTCAGGAAGACACCTGGCTAATCGCGTATCGCTTATTGCGTCTCGATTTGCGATTCGCGATTCACAATTCGCGTTTTTGCCATTTGCCGATATATTTTTGTCCTCTTTAACCTTCTTATGGCAAAGTTAGCTACTTCATTATGGTCAAACGCTAACTCTTTCGGCAATTTTTCTATATCGAACCATTGTGCCTTTGCTGCATCATCACCAGCTTTTATTCTTTGCTTTGCTTTGGTCGCTATACCCATAAATGCTATGGTAATTTGTCTGCCTCTGGGGTCTCTGCCGCATTTGCCAAAGGTGTGCATCTGCTGCAGCGGCACATCCACCAGAGATGTCTCCTCCGCCAGTTCTCGCTCTATAGCATCCTGAAGTTCTTCATCAATATCTACAAATCCACCTGGCAGTGCCCATTTGCCTTTGAAGGGCTCCTTGGCACGTTTGATTAGCAGCAATTTGGCGTGTCCAGCAAAGAATGCAAAGACAACCGCGTCGACGGTGACCATCGGCCTGGGCCAGTCATAAATGTATTTGCCTTTTTTAGCCATCATACATAAATCCACTAAGCTCGTTTAGCCGTCGCCAGCACGACAACAGCTATATATTTGGCACCCTAATTTATTAGGGCGTTGTTCGGTGGTTTCGTATCCACTCGATAAGCAATAATGGTTTTCCATTTAAAACAAAATCAAATATTCGATTCGGTCCTTGTGGACCTGGAGGATAAGGCATAGCTCTGCTCATTGGCCCAGGTGGTGCTATAAATTCTTCTGAGTGGTACATTGGCGGCTGAGGACCAAGAGGCATATTCATATTACCTAATCTTCTGCCTGGAAGTTCAATCTTTTCAACCGTTACCAGTTGGTCATGTTTT
>JBHIDV010000073.1:0-9803 GCA_046760285.1 Sedimentisphaerales bacterium | reverse complement strand
TATGGGCACTTCCGCCCCGGAGGTTGCCGCCAGCATCGCAGCCGTCGCCCGCGGCATGGGCGATACGGCTATCGGCAACGTCTTCGGCTCCAATATTGCTAATTTAGCCCTTGTCGGAGGTGTCTCCGCCCTTATTCGGCCAACCAAAATCGAAAGGCTGACACTCCGCCGTGAGATACCCGTTATGTTTGCGGTGGCATTATTACTCTGGCCTGTCCTGTACAATTTGAGTTTGTCCCGGCCAGAAGGGATTGCGCTGTTAGGCGTGTTTGTAGCGCTAATTCTGTTGACCATCTTTTCTGCGAGGAAAGCTGCACAAAACACAATACGCGATACGCAATACGCAATACGCAATACAAAGCGGAGCGTTTTTTTTATCGTTATCGGTTTGGCTGGTCTTGCTATTGGAGCGGATTTGGCGGTGCGAGGAGCAGTTGTTATTGGAAAGCGAATCGGCCTTAGCGAAGCTGTAATCGGCCTAACTATCATTGCCTTTGGCACCTCGCTGCCGGAACTTGCGACCTGCGTGGTAGCTGCCATTAAGGGCCATCACGGTATTTCTGTTGGCAATCTGGTCGGCTCGAATATTTTTAACGCCCTGCTCGTTACCGGCACAGCGGGAACAATTTGGCCGTTTACTATTGGACCAAGTCTAATGGCGCTTGATTACTGGGTAATGATTGCCGTAAGTGCCGGCTTTGCCACAGCAGGGATACTTGGCAGACGCATCATCGGCCGAGTCGGCGGCGCAGTATTACTTTGTGGATATATCGCATATATAATCTACCGATTATTTGTTTAGCTCCGCTAAAATTTGTCACCGCGAATGGGCCGTGATATTTTCTTGCCGCCCTATCGTATGCCTTCGCTGCTTCGAGCTCATCGTCAAAATAACCGAGGAATTTGTGTTTGCCGTTTATCTGTATATCGGCCACCCATTTTTGCTGCCTTGTTTTGAAGGAAACGCCTTTGTACTTTGACCAGCACTTGGATTTTCTCTTTGCTCTATTGCACATATTCTGTGAGAATGTTGCCGGGCGGAGATTTGCCCTTCTGTTATCAAGTCCGTTATGGTTGATATGGTCGCACATAACACCTTCAGCGAGGTCTAAGATTACGCGGTGCATCCAGATATTTTTGCCGTGTCTTTTCTCCGAGACTCTGCCGATGCGCACTGCGTAGAAGGTTTCTTGTCCGCGTACAGCGTGCCATTTATATCTGCTTAGATGCTCGTAATCTTCTGGGTCAACAATAGCGAATTTGCCTTTTGTTAAGGGTATTTTTCTAAAGACGTAGCCATAGCGCAGCCGACGATACAGAAGCAGGATAAATATGCTCGGCCTTTCCAGCCAATCCGGGATGTTGATAGTAACCTTGATGGCTTTCTTTCCGTCTTATCTATCCTCCGTCCTCGCCGGCCTGGCCTTCGCCCCCATAATGGGATGGATCTGCGCATTTGATGCGAAAATTGAGATGATTTTGACAGGATTAACAGGATTAACCTGTTATTATAAAAGGAGTTAAAAAAATTTTGAAAATTTTGATTTTTGTGCGCAGGTATCTACAAAATTGGTCGAAAAATTACTTGATATTAGATGCTCAATTCTTGATACTCGTTGTCATGGCGAGGTCTCCGACTATGCTCAGAACAGGTATCGAGCAAGGAATGTCGAAGTAGATTCCTGCTTACGCAGGAATGACAGTTAAAAATAGATTCCTCGGCGGTGTTCGAAATGACAATTTGTCCGTCGCCGTATCGGCGACAGCTAAACAGCAGCGCGCCAAATCTTTTCCGTGTACCTCCGTGTCAAGGCAACTCTGCGCCACACCAAAGTCGAGAAGTGTTTTCGTCCTTATGCAGCCAATCGGCACGGCCATCAAAGAAAAGATTGTTACAGCCTTTGTTGCGATGCCGATTCTGGGAGATCCGCCGGGTCAGGTTGTCCCCCCGGGTAGTCCGTTCCGAGGCCGGCAAATGCGTTCTCGACCAAACGTCTAAATAGTTCATCCTGGACAAGATATCCAGCTCATATCTGTTGCGGACCACAGGCCGCCAATTACCAGCCTCGTTGTCGGCCATGTAAATCCGCTGAGCGGGAGACTTGACACTGTTGAGCTTGGTCGGCACATCCTTTTGGTTTCCCTGTTTACTGCTGGTCAGACCCGGCTCATCCATATCCCAGGCGTTGACAACGTAGTCCACCGTCTGCTCGGCATTGCTGCGGCCAAACTCCCCTACTCCGTTACGAGGAAAAGACGGGCACTGGTATACATCGACCTCGCGGTAATCTTCGATTCGTTTGTACTCATTGCCCAAGTACGGGATGAATGCCAGGATCCACTTGACCCTATGGTCTACCGCCCGTGGGATAAAATCGTTGTTTTCAAGGGCGTACTGATGCATGGCAATACCCATTTGCTTGAGATTATTAAGGCAGTAAACGGTCCTGGCCTGCTTCTTAACCCGCTGCAGTGCCGGCATCAATATCGCCATCAGCAGGGCAATAATAGCAATTACTACCAATAGTTCTATCAACGTGAAAGCTTGTCGTTTGTGCATGGCTATACATCACCTTTCTTTTAGAAAGTTACTAAAATGCAATCCAACCATAATTATACACACTCTTAGCCAGAAATCCATAAAAAAGATGGTAATCCGTGCAATTGGTGGTTATTTTTTCCGCATTTTCTTGAACATATTCGTCACCTTGCCACGGTATTTGTCTGGAAGCAAAGACAAGAACTTGCGCTGAAGTAGTATCCTGAGTCCCAGAATCTCTAATCCGATAAGCGCCAGCCACGAGCCGGGGGAAAACGGTGTCAACGCCGCCAACACGCCGAGGATGATTAAAACTATGCCCAGGATTATTCTAAAGGTTCTTCGCATGTATTGTTTTTATGTCAGAAGGGCATTGACTCCGCAAACACAGTCTGGAAATCCGGCTCGTGTGCGATCTCGATATACTCAATCTTGCGGGCTAATCGTTTAGCCTCTGCCCGAAGGGCAGAGCTCAATAGTATCATCTGCGCACCGCTGCTGGCAGCGTTGCCCACAAAACGAATACGCTCCAGCGGTACATTCGGCAATAGGCCGATACGTAGGGCGCTTTTCGGCCGAATGTAATTGCCAAAAGCACCAGCTAAAAGAATCTGTTGGACATCAGCATCTTCGATGCCGAGTTTTCGCTGGAGAATTTTTATGCCTGCCTGAATAGCAGCTTTTGCCAACTGAACCTCACGGATGTCTTTTTGCGTAAGGAAAACCGACCGCTCACTTACATTCGCGGCTCTGAAGAGATAAAAACTCCATTGTTTGTCTTGTTCGATGATGCGAGAAACAATTGCCGGCGACAGATTGTTTGGTCTTATGAATCGTCCGCTTTTATCAACAATACCTAAATTTAGCATTACCGCCACGGCATCGAGCAGGCCGCTGCCGCATATCGAACGCGGCGGATGGTTTCCTATTACATCTACAACTATGTCGCCATGATTTACCACCACAGCTTCTATGGCGCCAACAGCGGCCCTGCTGCCGCAAGATATTCGAGCACCTTCCAGAGCTGGGCCGGCTGCACAACTGGCCGCATACAGTTTATCCTTGGTGCCGAGCACAATCTCACCATTGGTGCCGATGTCAACAACCAGTGACATCTCTTCGACTGAATCGACACCGGTGGCAAGGGCAACGGCAGTAGTATCCGAGCCTACAAAGCCGGCAATATTCTCCACTGTGTGGACGTTGCCAGCAGGGTTTATGTTCAGATTTAACTGCGCAGCAGGTGTATCGTGCGCATCGAGAGAAAAGGCCTTGTATGGGGCCAGGCCAAGCTGCTTTACAGGTAATTTCAGGAAAAGATGGTTCATCGTTGTGTTGCCGACCACGCACATCTCATATATTTGCTCTGCATCGATAGAAGTTTGCTTGCAGAGCTTAGCAATCAGGCTATTTATACAGTCTATTATGAGCTCGTGCAGTTGGCCTAATTTTTCATCAGTTTTGGCGTATGCGATTCTGCTGACGACATCATCGCCGTGCCGGCTTTGCGGATTTAATGCAGCTTGTGTGGCCAGGCATTGGCCGTCCACCATATTGATTAGTTTAGCCACCACGGTGGTGGTGCCGATATCGACTGCCAGGCCGAATATCTTTTTTGTAGAAACTTTGGCTCGATATTTTTCGTGGATGGTTGGCCGAATGCCAAGGTGCGTATCGATGCCGTGTTCGAGGATTTTCTGCTCGAAGTATCTGGAGCTGGCAGGAATTGTTATGGTAAGGTCACTTTGAACACTATACTGACAGGCCAGGACCTGCCTTGCCCCCGGCTCAAGGTTCACCAGACACTTTTTACAGATGCCTTTTCCGCCGCAAACGCTATTTATGATTATGCCGGCCTGGCCTGCAGCCTCCAGAAGCGTGGCACCTGCATGAATGGAAATTTCCTTATCATCGGGCTTGAAGATTATGTGGAAGTGTTTCATTTGCCGTATTGAGTATATCGTATCGCGTAATGCGCATGCTGTATCGCTTATGCGCAATACTCAATACGCACGACGCACAACGAATTATCAGCTTTTCTTATGTCGAATTTTCCAGCGAGTGTGTCTTTTTTTGCTGCCCACTTTGCGTCTGCGTCTTGGTTTTGCCATCTATTACTCCAACAAAGCAACCAAAATATTGCAAAATACTTTTAAGGCTTTCGAACATATGATAATAATGGTAATATAAAGAAAGTAAAAAGTAAAATGGAAAAAACAAACCCTGGGCAGGGTTCGGGGCCCCCAAACGCCAAAGGTCGCGTTTGGGGAACCCCTTGCCGCAAGGCGGAGTCCCAAACACAGGGCTAAATATTATTCAACGGGGTGCAAAAATGATTCAATGTAAAGATTGTGAATTCTGTGAGATGGCCCCTGATGGGCGAAGGACTTTCAAATGCGACCCATTCGTTAATATTAAGGAGCCAGAATGCTTAGCTAAATGGCAGTTGATTCGTCTTGATATGCTGGTATCGGGCTACCAGCAGATGCTCAAGTGGTACGGAAAGCTGGCACCTCTTCAAGACAAAATCGTGAAGTACATGCAGCGCGAAATTGACGACCTTGATGAGGCTGAACGTTGGAGGCTCGCCGAGGACGACGAGGAAGAAGAAAATGACCTGTAACGGTCAGCAAAAACTACCCACTAAGATAAAGACGGACGCTGGTGCAGAAATGCCAGAGAAATTCGCCACATCCTGAAAAGATAGACTCAAGCGGGCCGGCCAGACAAAAACAGGCAGATTTTCCTCATTTTTGCAATAAATCAATCCCAGATGCCGTCTTTATTTATGTAAAAATGCCCAAAAATGACCAAAAACGATGATTTAGCCCAGATAATAATCGGCTGTAAAAATGGCGACACAGAGTGCTTTTCACAGGTAGTTGATATGTACGCCAGCCGATGTTATGGCTATTTTTATCGATTGACGGGCAACAGAGACGTCAGCGATGAGCTGCTTAGCACACTATTTGTCAAGCTGGTCGAAAAAATCAGCTCATACAGAGGCGGCTCTTTTGAAAGTTGGTTGTTCAGAATCGCATCTAATATTTTTCACGATTATTTAAGAAGCAAGCAAAGACAGACAAAATTATTCGACGAGCGAAAAAAGCAATTGGAGTTAGAAGTAACGGCTCCGAGACGGAACGACAGTGAAAGAATTGATAAGCTGCAGGTGCAGCTCCGCAGATTAGATGCCGATACACAAGAACTGATAATGCTGCGGTTTTATTCGCAGGCCAGCTTCAAAGAAATAGCAAAAATACGGTCTGAGCCTATAGGAACGACATTATCAAAGCTGCATCGGGGACTAAAAAAACTGCGAGAATTAATGGAAATGTAGGGTGTCAGGAAATCAGGATACCAGAGTATCAGGTTGTAGGATATAAAGGGATAAAAAGCGCAAGACAGAGCCGCGACTGTGAGGGAGCGGATAGTTATTAGGAAAAGATACATGAACAGTCAAAACGAAGAAAATCTTAAAGAGCTGTTCGAAAAATTCTTTACTGACGAAGAAGCACAAAGGGCTGTCGAGGATATTCAAAAAGCTGAGCAAATCCTCCGTGAGCACCCTGCGCCTGAGCCTGATGATATACTCATAGCCAACATAAAGGCTGAAATTGCCATGCGTCTGCCACCCAGAAGAGCAGATGTTTTTAGGCGAATAGCTTACAAAGCAGCAGCCGTGGCGGCAGCAGTTATTATTGTGGCAGCTATATGTGTCAGCTTGCTGGAAAAAGCCGATGAGTCTGAAAAAGCAGTATATGCCTCGATAATACCCCCGGCAATTTGGGAAAGTGACGATATAGTTACGGACGATGTGGACTTGGCAACTCTAACGGCTGAAATCGAACAGATTGAAGATGAGGTATTAGCTTTGCAATGGGGGGAGAACGGCGGTAATGGCGATAGAGCGGTAACGGAATTAGAGATGGAACTGATAGAAATTGATAGCGATTTTTGGAAGGGATAAGAGAAATGACCATAAGTCGCGGAATCATTTTAGCTCTGACGGTAGCAACGATGGTAGCAGTATCGAGCCTGCCATGCTGGGCTGCGCAAAAAGAGGAACAAGACATCTGGCGGCAGGACGAGCCAAGAGGACCCAGACTGGGACCGGGGCCAAGACGGAGAATGTTCGAGTTGACTGATGAGGAAATCGACCGCATTATGAAGGGATTGAAAGAGAAGGCTCCAGAGAAGGCAAAAGAACTGGCAAAGCTCCGCGAAGAAGACCCGGCGAAGTTCCAGGCAGAGCTTAGGAGACATGGTCGTGAAGAATTCGGCAAAATAATAAGGGAACGTATAGACACGTGGAGGCGCAAGAGGCGTGCCGAGTTTGTTGAATGGCTACGAAAGAACTACCGTAGACAAGCAGAAAAACTGGCTAAACTGAAAGAGACAAATGCGGACCTCTATTGGAAGGAATTTGATCGTCTTAGGGAAAAATACTGGCGCATTTTTGAGGAAGAGAGAAGAAACCCTGAATTAGCTGATGTCCTTAAAGAAGATTTAGAGCTGAAGGAAAGGCGAGATGAACTGCTCAGAAGAATCAAGGCTGCCCAGGGTGACAAAGATAAACAAAAGCTATTGACAGAATTAGAGCAAGTAGTTGGAAGGCGCTTTGATTTAATCGTACGGCGAAAGGAGATTGCATACGAGCGGCTGCTCAGATGGCTGGAAGAGTTAAGAACACGGGTCAGGGAAAGTAGAGACGAGATCGCCAAGTGGAAAGATGAAAAATTTAAGGCTGAAAATATAAACAAACACGTCAAAGACTTGCTCGAACAAACACCCCAGTTTCGATGGGACTAACTAATCGACCGATGCCTTCAGAAAAGTAAAGTTGTTTTTATAATTTGTTCCGCCTTCGCTCTGCTTCTGTAGCTTTTTTAAGTATCTTTTTTTCTTTTGAGCTTAAGCTATGGATGCCGGAGTCGTGAACCTTCTGCAATATGCGGTCGAGTTCTACTTGTAGCTTGCGTTCAGCAGCCATTTTCTTTTCCCACGCTCCAGCCTGCATTTTTAATTTGAATCTCTCGCGCCAGGGCTTGGAAAATACATAACCAGCCCCGGCAGCCATTCCTGCCAAATGAGCGGCATCACCGCCGGCATTTTCCCCCCTGGCTAATATATTTATGATGTACAATAGCATAAAACCAATTGCCGCCACTCTGATGGGCACAGGAAACAAAAGAATAATAACCACAAACTGCGGAAAAAGGATTGCACATGCGGCCAACAAACCAAGTATAGCACCGGACGCCCCTACCATCAGTCCGGCTGATAGAAAACCTACTGCGACAAGCAGCAGATAAAACAAGCCCCCTGCCACACCACAGGAAAGATAAAATATGAGGAATTTTTTGCTGCCCCAATGTCGTTCAAGCGTGGGCCCTAAAAAGAATAAACCGAGCATATTCACGAAGAGATGCCATCCATTCCAGTGCAAAAACTGGTAAGTTATCAATCTCCAAAATTGTAAAGCCCGAAATAGTGAAGTTGGGAAAATCGCGAAGACATTTTCAAGAGCAGGAAACTGGTTCATCTGCTGGGGCAAAAAAATAACCTTTAGTACATGCACAGTAATGTTAATAATCAATAACCACTTGACTACCGGGGTGATGCGAGGGAAAGTGAACCGCATCTGCGGTGCATAGTGGTATTGCGACTGAAAGTCCGCCCGTGTGTAATCTCTGTCGTAAAGGCCCATTTTCTCGATTCTCGATTTAATCCTACGAGTAACAGAGCACTATAATAGTATTATCAATATTGCGAAATGTTCAAGTAAAAAAGACTCAAGATTCAACACCAGCAGCTTCGGGTTTCATTCTTTGAAATATTACTATCAGAACAATACCCAAAATCGTCAGGTAAATCCCCAGATTCTGAGAAACTGTCCCGCCTTTATAAACTACCCACCAAGCGTACTCAAACGGATTATCATCACGGAGAAATTCTATAAAAAATCTGGTGACCCCGTAAAGTATGAACATCAAGCTAAAGGTGCAGCCAGGCTGGACAAATAATCTTTTTGTGTTTTTGACCTGGCCAGCTTTTTGAGACCTTCGCCAGAAAAGATAAAGGATAAGGCACAAAACAGCAGCATTTGCAGACGAATATAATTGGGTGGGATGAACAGGCAAACAACGGTATTGGCCGTTTTTTACCATGTCCTTCTGCTGGCCAGTCAAGTCTTCATATGGTTTTAAGCCGTAGAATGTTTTGCCATTGCTATTATAACGGCCGAAAAATTCGTCTGGTAATTCTAAGTGCGGCTCAGGACGATTTCTTTGGGTGTCCGGATATACTTGGCTGTAATAAGCATGTGAGCCGTATGGAAACCGCACAGCCCAGGGCAGGTTCGTGGGCTTTCCAAAGCAGCAGCCATTTAGGAAGCAGCCGATTCTGCCGAACACCAACGCCAGCATCAGGCCGACGGCCAAGATGTCAAGATAACGGCGTATGGGCAGCTTATGGTAGCAGAGGTAGAAGATGATGATGGCGATGGCTAAAACCACACCGCCTAAAAGCTCGTAGCCTCCCAGCCAGATAGCAAAGTAAGATACCAGACCTTGTCCGTGGAATTGGTCGAAATGATGTGCTACATAGAATGCGCGTGCCCCTACTACTCCGGCTATCAATGAGTAAAGGGCAGCATTAGTAATGAGCCGAGGGTCGGGCGTAATATTACGGCTGAGGCGTCTTATCAGTGTCACCGCTGCCAGAAAGCCAATGACCATCATCAGGCCATAGCTTTTGACGGTTACATGAATAAAAGGTATCTCGAAAAGTTCAGGATACATTTTCTCGATTCTCGATGCTCGATGCTGGATTCTCGATTCTTGACGAGTATCAAGTATCGAGTATCGAGCATCGAGTATTTATTCTGTTGTTTCCGTCGAGAACAATAATTTTTGGTTTAAGTTTTTTTGCTTCTTCGAGTGTGTAATAACCGAAGCTGAAGACGATGATAAGGTCTTTTGGCTTTATCAGACGAGCAGCAGCTCCAAGTATAGCGATTTGGCCAGAATCAGCTTCGGCGGGGACAACATAGGTTTCCAGCCTATTACCATTGTTTAAATCGGCGACCAAAACAGACTCATAAGGCAAAATATCCGCAGCTTCCATCAGCTTGGAGTCTATTGCTACGCTGCCGGCGTAATGCAGCTTCGCATCAGTAACCGTTGCACGATGTAACTTACTTTTTAACAACTTTACAAGCATCGTTTGTGACTCGTGTTTTGTTCTTCTTGTTTTAAGTTGC
>JBHIDV010000072.1:0-9942 GCA_046760285.1 Sedimentisphaerales bacterium | reverse complement strand
GCCCCGTTATTTTGCTCCATCAGCTTTTTTGCAATCTTGAGCATCTTCTTGCTCATATCCAGGCCCACAAGCTCCAGATGGGGGTTGCACCTCGCTATCTCAACGAGTAAATGTCCTGGGCCGGTACCGACATCCAGCACTTTACCGGAACTTAACAAGGAAGTTACCTCTATGGCTACCTGCTGATAAAATTCCCTAAGTCCCGGCGTTGCAACCTTCTCATAGAGCGCAGCGATAGGTCCTGGTATGTGCTGAGGCAGAAAAGTACGAGTTTTGCTAAGCCAGCTTGTTAATGGCATGTCTGTTGTTTGTCTTCCGTGTGTATAGCTTTATGACACGGCTGTTCGTAAGATGTGCGTGTATCTTTCAAAATTCTGCCGGCAGTGCCTGGAGCTGTTCGTAGGTGAATACTGGGCCATCGCGGCACACATATTTACTGCCGATATTACAGCGACCGCAAAGGCCAATACCGCACTTCATCCGCATCTCCAGAGAGGTAATGATTTCACCAGGCCCGAAGCCCAGCTTACTCAACACCGGAAGAGTAAATTTGAGCATAATAGGAGGGCCGCACACCAAGGCAATTGCATTGTTAGGGCTGGGAGCCACCTCTTCCACGATGGTGGGCACGAATCCCTCCTTGCCCTTCCAGTTCTCATCACCCTTGTCTACGGTTATATGAGTTTGAATATCGTCTCGTTGCTGCCATTGTTTCAACTCGTCTTTGTAAAGAAGCTCACCCGGACTTCGGGCGCCATAAATGAGAATGAGATTTGCGAACTTTGCCCGGTTAGCTTCGTGCAGGATGTATCGGATGGTAGAACGAAGTGTAGTAAATGCAAACCCGCCCCCAATAATGACCACGTTTTTACCTTCTATTTTTTCCATCGGAAAGGAGTTTCCCAAGGGCCCTCTCACGCCAATGCGGTCTCCGATACGACAATTATGTAATGCGTTTGTTACCAGCCCGTCCGGATATCGTTTCACTGTGAACTCCAGAAACCCCTCGTCGGTGGGGGACGAGGCAATGCCGATGGGGCATTCTCCAACGCCGAAGACGGTCAGCTCGGCAAATTGTCCACACTGAAAATGGAAGTCATTTGCTTGGCTCTGTTCACAGAATATCAGCCGAAACGTTTTAAGGTCCTTGGCCACATTTTCGACCGTTATTTTTTGAATCGTAGTCAGAATCGGACGGTAAGGATTCTTCACGATTATCTCACTTTTTGCCTGCGGCGTCCGGTGCTACCGTTACTTTCTGAAGAACCTGTCGAATGTCCAGATTGACCGGGCAACTACGCACACAACGTCCACATCCAACACAACTATTGATACCGTAGCGTTCCGTATAGTAGTTAAATTTGTGCATGACCTTTTGGCGAAAGCGCGCGGCGTTTATAGGCCGAGGATTGTGGCCCGACGCGTGACGTGTGAACAAGCTGAACATGCAGCAATCCCAGGTTCTGATTTTCTTGACCCCGGTAGAGGTCTTCTCATCCACCAAGTCGAAACAGTAGCAGGTTGGACAAAGGTATGAACATGCACCACAGCCGAGGCATTTTCGCGAGACTGTTTCCCAAATATCATCCTCGAACCGGTCATCCAAGCAAGACTTGATGTGTGTGAGCTGCAAGTCTGACTTGAGCTTTTGCCTTGCTTGGCTGGCCTGCTTTTGCCAATCACTGGAGCTGTTTTTGGAAAAGAACTTGCCGTAGCGTGTCAGAAAATCCTTTCCTTTTGTTGTAATAGCTTCGGCCAGCAGCCAGTCACCCACATCGCCCAGTAGAACATCGGCTCCTTCCTGGCCGAACGGGTCGCCTCCCACTGTCGTACAAAAGCAACTGCTCAAAGGCTGATTGCACCCACGGGCAATGACAATAGTATTCTGGCGTCGAGTTACGTAAAACGGGTCTTTTATCTGCTCGGTGTCAAAGTTCAGGTCGAGCAGCATCAGCGCTCGACAGTCACAAGGACGCATCCCAAAGATAACTCGCTTTTGGTCCGAAAGCTTATCATCAACGAACTTCTCTCCGTCAAACTCATAGACCACTTCCGCTCTGGGCAAAAACAGTTCCTTGGGGGAGATGGTGGAGTTTCGGTAGTGGCGTGCGACGTCCTCGGCAGAACCTACACTGGCGAAGGCAATGATGCCGTTTCGAGCCTTTGGAGCGTAAAGCTCGCAGTCGAGAGCGACCGCATTGAGCAATTCTGGTATTTTGTTTTTTGGTATCTTACTATCAGCCATGCGAAGCTACTCCGGCTCTGTTATGAAATTGTCTGAGTCATCGGGGCTGAATGTCTGTAGCGGTGGCGCTTGCTCGAGATCGAGACCGGCTACATAATCGAACAATTCCTCCGCATCTGCGACAAGCTTGTAAGTGAATGTCCGAAGGTCAACACCCATAGGACAAGCACGAACGCATGCACCGCAGTCCACGCATCGACCTGCCTGATGGAACATACGGCCCAGATGGTAGGAAATCACATCGCGCAATTCACGACCCGAGCACGTCCAGTTTGGACGGGTTTGTTCAACAAAACATACCTTGCAGTAGCAATTAGGACAAGCACTGCGGCAGGCGTAGCAAAGCACACACTTCGAAATCTCGCTGCAGAATTGAGTCCATCTTTCTGCTGTCGGTTTGGTCAAAAACTCCTCGAAACGGTCATCTGGCGCTAATGCCTCTGGACTTTGCGGTAGTTGCTCGATAGCTATGTCATAAATGGGGGCGGCTCGGCGCCTGCAGAATCGACAGGCCTCTGCCAGCAGCTCTTTTCTATCGAATTTTGCTTCCCTGCCTGCATCGAGCTTGATTGTAACTGTGCCGTTTTGCTCTTCGGCTGCAATAATCTGGCCAGGGCCGACCAGCTGCTGGGCGATATTTGCATCCAGCATTCCTTCACAGGGAGCTGCCATGATGGTCAGGTTTTCCTTTAGCACCTGCTGCTCTTTGATTAGCCCCACCGCTGAACGGCCGTCGCAACCTTTCAAAATAATGGCTACTTTCGGTGGAGGCTTCTGCTCGCCCAATCGAGGGTCGGGTGCAAAACATCCCGGCAGATAGACCGCCAGGTTGTTCAAACAGTACGAATTCCACACCAGTTGCGGTGCAGCATCCGGCTTTGTGATAAAGCAAGGCGTGGTCCTCATCGGAAGTGTTGCTTTACCAAAACCGACCACCAGGTCAGCCTTACCCTCGGCAAGAAGTTGCGCAGCGGTTTCTCTTATTTGGTCCTGAGCAGAGGTCATTTCGCTGTCACCGTCGCTATTTTAGATGGTCCTATTCGCTTAACATCCTCTACGACTTTTTCAACAAGTCCGGCAAATCGGGCACCCTCGGCCGCGGAGACCCAAGAGAACTGAACCCTCTCGCCACTGATGCCCACGTGCTCCAAAAAATTCTTTAACATGCTGAATTTGCGCCTGGCAACGAGGTTTCCACTGATGTAGTGACAATCACCCGGATGGCATCCAGAGACCAAAACGCCATCTGCGCCTCGGTGTAGAGCGGAAAGTATATGCAACGGGTTTATACGTCCGGAGCACGGCACGCGGATGACGCGGATATTCGGGGCATACTGCATACGGCTCACGCCGGCGAGGTCCGCCCCCGCATAAGAACACCAATTGCACAGAAATGCCACTATCTTAGGACTGAAGTCTTTGTTTTCTTCTTCAGGCATAGTTTTACGCTAAAACTGCCTCGACTGCTGCGAATAATTGCTCATCGCGGAATCCCAGCAGGTCAATTGCGCCAGACCGACAGCTCGCTGCACACGCGCCGCAGCCTTTGCACAGGGCCTCGTTTATCACTGCTGCGTGTTTTTCTTCGTCAATTTCGATGGCCCCAAAAGGACACACGGCAACGCAGGCCCCACAGGCGGCGCAGCTTTCTGTGCGCACCCGCGAGACTTTACTTTCTGCTTCGATGGTATCTTTGCTTAGAACCGTCATGGCCCTGGCTGCGGCTGCTCGAGCCTGAGCTACTGATTCTGAAACGTCTTTCGGATAATGCGCCAGTCCACAGACAAACACGCCATCAGTGGCGAAATCCACCGGTCGCAATTTCACATGAGCTTCCAGGAAAAATCCCTCGCTGTTGAGCGGTATCTTTAACATCTGTGAGAGAACCTTGTTCTCCGGCGCAGCTTCAATCCCCACAGCTAATCCAATCAGGTCAGTGCCAATAACCAGTTTGCGACGTAGAATTGGGTCAAAGACATGAACCATCAAAGCGCCATTTTCAACAACAACCTCTGGCTTGGCAGCTTCTTCATAGCGAATAAAGATGATTCCTTTTTCTCTCGCTTGCTTATATGCCAGCTCATGCAGGCCGTAGGCCCGAACGTCACGATAGAGGATATAAATGGCCAGCTCTGGATTGTTTTCCTTAAGCTTCAGTGCATTTTTAATTGACTTGTTGCAACAGATTCGGCTGCAATAGGGCCTCTCATCGCAACGCGAACCGACGCATTGTATCAGAACAACCGAGTGTACCTGGTTCAATTTCTCCTTTAACCCCCCGGTAAAACCGGGGGCTAAATATTCAATATATTTAGCCCCGTGTTTTACACGGGGTCCACGTTTTACGTGAGGTTTTGAGGCATTACCCCCCAGAGCTGCCTCTAATTCGTGCAGTGTAACCACTCTTGGGTCCTGTCCCCTCAAATATTCGTCCGTTTCGATTTCCTTTGCCCCAGTAGCCACCACGACTACACCGTGTTCGACATCAACAAGCTGTTCATCACCATCTTTGCGCAACTTGGACTTGAAGTTTCCGACAAATCCCTCCACCTCAGCAAGTTCAGAATTTAGATGAACGTGTATATTATTATGACCATTAACTTGCTCAATCAATGCGTTTAAGAATTCCTGGGGTCCCCAGCCCTCGTCTTTTGCGGCTGGGGTCCCCTGGCTCGGCTGACCGTTCATCGTGAAATAAACATCTTGAAAGTTTCCACCGAGTTTTTCTTGGCGTTCAACCAGGTACACCTGGCAGCCGTGATTAGCCAGCTCCAGTGCCGCCGTCATGCCGGCAACACCCCCGCCAATTACCAGGGCGTTATGGTTGACCGAGCAGCTCTGCGGTGAAAGTGGTTCGAGATGGATAGCCGCCGTCACCGCCATTTTCACCAACTCTTTAGCCTTGGCTGTCGCTTGGTCCGGCTGTTTCTGATGCACCCATGAGCAGTGCTCGCGTATATTTGCGAACTCAAATAGATAGGGGTTAATGCCCGCTGACTGCAGCGTGCTCTGGAAGAGTGGTTCATGAGTTCTGGGCGTACATGCACAAACAACTACTCGATTTAGCTCCTTTTCGTGAATTGCTTCAGTGATGACCCGCTGAGAATCGCCGGCACAGGCGAATAACAGTTCTTGAGCGTGTTCAACTCCCGGCAGATGAGAAACGAATTCCACCACGCCAGGCACATCCACTGTAGAGGCAATATTTATGCCGCAGCGACAGACAAACACACCGACTTTCGGCGGCTCGCCGCGAATGTCGCGCTGCGGCGGATACTCTGTCTTGATTCGCCTGGCTGGAAGGTCAGCCTGAAGAGAAGCTGCAGCACTGGCTGCTCCACTTGCTTGGATTACCGTCTCCGGGATGTCACGTGGGCCGGTCAAGGTGCCGCAGGCGAATATCCCCTGCTGTGAGGTAAGCACCGGGTCAAACGGGCTACCTTTCACAAACCCGGTTTCGTCCAGCTCAATGCCGAGCTTCTTTGCCAACTGCCTTGTGGACTCGGATGAATGCATACCTACCGATAGGACTACTAAATCAAATTCCTCCTCGCGTAAGGGTCCGCCGTCATTAGGGTCGTAACAAATCAGTAGATTTTCATTGGCTGGGTTAATCTCCACAGAAGAGACACGTGCTCGAACCAGCCGGGTACCATACTCGGCTTGAGCACGTTCGATAAACTTGTCGAAATCCTTGCCCTGAGCTCGGACGTCCATATTAAAGACGGTGACAGCAACATCAGGCAGGTGTTCAGACATAATAATAGCGTCCTTTGCCGCCTGCATACAGCAGATCGCCGAACAAAACGACTCACAGACCTGTAAGTCGCGGGACCCTACACATTGCAAGAAGGCGACACGCTGTGGCTCCTTCTGGTCGGAAGGCCGCAGCACGTGGCCTTGGGTAGGCCCGGATGCGCTGAGCAGTCGCTCGAATTCGATACTGGTCAGCACATTAGGCGATGTGCCGTAACTGTACTCATCTTTGAGTTTTGCATCAAACTCCTGTGAACCCACTGCCAGAATAATGCTGCCGACTTCAATATCTAAAGTTGTGTCTTTTTGTTCGTAGTCGATGACTTTATCTTCACAGAATTTTTCGCAAATACGACACTTGCCCTTTTGAAAATAGATACAGTGCTCCCTACTGATAATCGGCACAGCAGGTACGGCCTGTGGAAAGGGGATGTGAATGCACTTGGTCTTGCTCAGGTTCATGTTGTACTGGTCAGGGATACGCACCGGACACTTGCTCATACAAATACCACATCCGGTGCATCGGCTCTCATCTACGTACCGGGCTCGCTTGAGCACACGAACGCCGAAGCTGCCCGCCCGGCCTTCGACCGATTGCACCTCGGCATTGGCAATAATGTGAATGTTCTGGTTGGCCTTGGCCTCGACAAGCTTTGGAGAGAGAATGCACATTGCGCAATCGTTGGTGGGGAAGGTTTTATCCAGCTGCGCCATCCTGCCGCCAATGCTTGGCCGGTGTTCAATAAGAAACACCTCGACCCCCATTTCTGCCAGGTCCAAAGCTGCCTGAATGCCGGCTATCCCACCACCAACGACCAAGACTTTCTTGTGGTCCACCTATCCGGTTCCTTCTTATTTTTTACCTGCCTTTTCGTTTGTATGTACCTTTTTATTCCTTCTTCAAGAGGAATTGGCTCTATCTTAAAGGTTTTATAGAACTGCCTCTCGTCGCAAACGCTATCCTCAAGCAGCATGGTAAGCTGCTCATAAGTAATTGGAGAGAAGCTGAACCTCCCTATGAGCCAGAGAAGTGGTTTTGTCACGAACAGAGGGATGTGAAGTTTCCATACCCTTTTGCCCAGCGTCTTTCCTATAGCGTCGAGAAGCTCGTTGAACTCGTATTTCTTGGGTCCGCCTATCTCGAAAATCTTGTTAAAGGCCTGCTTGGATTCAATTGCCTTTGCAAAACCTTCAGCAACATTTTCAACACTCACAGGCTGAAGACGGTATCTACCATTTCCAAAGACCGGAAATACCGGCAGCTTGTTTATTTTTTCTGCAAATAAGTTTATCGACATATCTTGTTTTCCGAAGATTAGAGAGGGTCGAAAAATCGTGTAGGTTAAGCCGCTCTTTATAACATATTCCTCTGCCATATACTTTGTTTTATGATACATTGACCTGGCATTTTCCCTTGTTCCCAGGGCACTCATCTGTACAAATCTGTCTATCCCCAGTTCCTGGGCGGCATCAATGCAATTTTGGGTTGCAATGTAGTGAAGGTTAGTGAAGGTTATCCCCCTGGCTGGAAACTCTCTGATAATTCCTACAAGGTTAATAACAGCATCGCAGCCCAACATGGCCGGGAGCAATGAATCATAATCCAGGATATCTCCATGGCAGATTTCGCAGGCATCCTTTATTCTGAGCTTTTTCTCTGTTGCCTGCCTGACCAGACATTTGACGCTGTATCCATGGTCTATCAACGCCCTGAGGATGTAATTGCCCACGTAGCCAGTGCTGCCGGTAAGGAATACTTTCAAGCAACAGCCTCCAAGTTAAGTTACGATGCACCAGCGGCTGCGCGAGTTGCTCGTGCTCTGGCTTTCTTGCGTCGCGTAAACGCAGTAATTTTCGCCATAAGCTCCGTTCGGTGCAGACCGCTCTTTTCCTTGCTGCCAAAGCGAAGCTCTTTGAGCATGCCATCTTGTTTTGCGCCGTTGTAAAATTTTTGTCCGGTACCGGTGCGAACTACGGTGGTGGTATAGCCATCGGGCGAGCCCAGCCCACCAACGGAGATGTCGGCGAAATCATTGGCAAAGTCGGGGCAAGCCATACACGCCGGACGCGCAACCTCATCCACTACATCAAAGCCAAGATGATGTACCTCTCCATCAAGAGTTGTCAAAATTACATCGTCTTTAATATTAAGCTTGGCTATGTCGCCGATCTCTACACCCAGCTTCTTCTGAAGTGCTTTCATCGCTTTGGCATCGAAGGAGAAGTTTTCCATACAGAACAGCCCCACAGTGAAAATGATTGAATCGGCCGGCACAATATTCAGCACCTGCATCTTTCGAACGGTGTAGATTTGGCATGGGGTACCAACTAATGCGATCCTGTCCAGGCGGAGTTGTTCGATTTTCTTGACCTCCTGGATAGTGGGACAGTAAGTGGAATACTCCTTGCCGAACTGGTCAAGATGCTGGACCTCATCGAAATGTGTCCCTGCCGCTTCGATTAGCTCATCCGGATCGGTAGCTAAAAAAGGCTGTCTGACAAAAGGACCGATCCTCTTGGAAACCAGTGCCCCCTGGATCAATCGCTTCTTGAGCGCGTAGCGCAGAACAGACGTGACCACTCCGCCATCCGTGCACACTTCTCCAACCTTCGGTTCGGTGGTGCGAGCCGAAGTTATTGTTCGATAGATGCCGATCGGCCGCTGCCAGCCGAACCTGTCACGCACTTCGCCATCAAGGGCCTTGATCTGTGGGCAAATCAGATAGCAGATGCCGCACTTTACACAGTTGTCCTCGGCGACCAGCTTGGGCCCCTCGGTGCGGTCAAACTCCAGCGCATTCATCTCATCCGCCGAGCAGAACGAAGCACAGCCGCCACATCTGCCGCACAATCCCTTAGCAATCACCTCCTGCTGGAGGTCCTGAAAGCTCTTGATGTCCTCTACCGCTACTTTTTGTTTTGCCATTAGCCAACCTTTACCGGACAAGCGCCTTTTTTATGACTTGCCGTATTTTTTGCTGCGTGGCAGCAAAAAATGCCTCCAAATCCTCCAAGGACAAATCTTCCTTTTTAAAAAAGCCCTTAACCAGGTCGTGCCGTACCACCTGAGAAAACTTATCCAATTCATTGATCCGCTCAAAGACTTGCGGCCCAACGCGTTTTTCCTTAACTGCCAAGTATCGCAGCACACGCATAATGTCCGTAAAGTTCACTTGTTGTGGACAACGCACATAGCAACGATAGCACACCAAACACAACCAGATTAAAGGTGACGAAAGTACCTCCTCCCGCATACCTAAAAGAATTTGGCGAATTATACGGCGGCAATTGTATTCGCTGTCCACGTCGGTCACCGGGCAACCTGCTGCGCAGGTTCCACAGGCAAAACACCGGCGAATGTTTTCGCCGCCGGGATGACTGGCAATCTCATCACAGAAGTGCAGGTCCAGTTGGCTGAGCACAACCTCTGCGGCTTCGGTTCCTTCGGTCCGCTTAGCAACTTGCGTGGCGGTTTGGTCTTTATCCTTTTTTTCTTCTTTATTCTGTTTGGATTTTGCCATCACAAACTCCTGAGAATCAATCTTCTACGACCGAAAGTTCATCTTCCCGAAAAGTCGTTAGCGGCAGTTCCTCGTCCAGGCTGCGCCCCGCTTCATAGCCGAGGGCCTGCTGAGCGGCGGTGGATATATTCTGATAAACCCGTCCCAGGGGTATGCCGTTAGGGCAGGCCGCTTCACACTGACCACAGGCAACGCACGAAGTTGCCACGTGGCTCATGCGTGTCAGATGGAACAATAGTTTGTCCGGCGGCATAGGCAAAATCCCTTTCTTGCCCGACCAGTTCAGAAATTTGTCCATCGAGTATGCGAAAACCTCCCCTTCAAATACACATTGCTTGCAGTAACAAATAGGGCAAACAGCCCGGCAATTATGGCAATTGATGCATAGCGAAGATATCGTCTCCAGAAAGTCAATCGGGT
>JBHIDV010000071.1:0-9963 GCA_046760285.1 Sedimentisphaerales bacterium | reverse complement strand
TGTGATCGGCTCAACCCACCGTGGCCACGGCCACTGCGGCGCCATCGGCAACAAATACGCCGACACCGAGCAAGACCGACAAAACCACTGGAACTATATGATGGCTGAACTGATGGGCAAAGAGACCGGCTATTGCAAAGGTAGAGGCGGCTCGATGCACATTGCCGAGGTAGATAAACAAAACAATCTCGGCTCAACCGGAATCGTTGGAGGCAATCAGCCGCCGGCGGTTGGAGCAGCTCTGGCTGAGAAATTCAAAAAAAGCGGCAGGGTGGTGCTTTCGTTCTTTGGTGACGGCTCCACCAATTGCGGCAGTTTTCACGAGTCGATGAATATGGCTTCGACCTTGAAAGTACCTTTGGTAGCAATCATAGAAAACAACCTTTACGGAATGAGTGTGCCGTTCTCCGGCAGCGAAGTCGACGGCACCCGCAGGGCCAGTAACATCACCGACATCGCAGAGCGTTGTTACGCTTATAATGTTCCTGCTATGATTGTCGACGGCCAGGATGTGGTGGCTGTCTACTTAGCGGTCCGCTCGGCGGTTAAATGGGCCAGAGCTGAAAATCAAATGACCATCATTGAAGCTAAGACCTATCGCTGGTACGGCCACAGCCGAAGCGACCCGCGAGCATATCGTACCAAGGCAGAGGAAAAGGCCTGGCACCAGCGAGACCCTATTATCGTGCTTAGAGAGAAACTACTTGTTGACTCGCTATGCACAGAAGAAAAACTGGACGAGATAAAGGACAGAGCCTTGGCCACCATCGAAACAGCTACGAAGTTCGGCTTAGATAGCCCTTGGCCGAATCCTGCAGATGTAGCAAAAGATGTGTACGTTGAAGAGACGTACCCGGCTGAGCTTATCGAATCCGAAAAGGCCACTTCTAAGAAAGTGATGGAAGCGACTGCTGCCTTCGAGTCTGCCCTTGTTACATCTACCGCCAAGACGAAGAAAGAGGCTGCCGAGCAGGCCAAGGCAGTGGTCAAATCGCAGTTCAGGATGGATGTAATGACGATGGCACAGGCGGTCTCAGCAGCACAAGCCGAAGAGATGAGAAGGGACGAAACGGTCTTTGTGATGGGCGAAGACGTGGGCCTTTACGGCGGGGCATATCAGGCCACCCGCGGACTGCTGGCAGAGTTCGGTACCGATAGAGTCATCGATACCGCCATATCCGAGGCGGCTATTGCCGGTGCTGCGGTTGGTGCAGCTCTTCGGGGTATGCGGCCGGTAGCTGAGATTATGTATGTCGATTTTGTCACCATAGCGATGGACCAGCTCGTCCATGTGGGGGCTTACAATCGGTATATGTTCGGCGGCAAGGCCAAGGTGCCGATGGTGCTGCGAACCGAAGGCGGTGTCGGCAGATGCATCGCTGCGCACCATTCAGAGTCACTGGAGGCCTGGCTGATGCATCCGCCGGGCCTGTATGTGGTGATGCCCTCAACGCCATACGATGCTAAAGGCTTGCTCAAAGCTGCCATTCGCAGCGATAACCCGGTGGTCTTTATTGAGCACAAGGCAACGTACGGCCAGTTCGGCCCGGTGCCGGAAGGTGACTATATTATTCCGCTGGGCGTGGCAGATATTAAAAGAGAAGGCAAAGACGTAACCATTGTTAGTTACTGCAGAATGGCAATGTACTGCCTGCAGGCAGCTAAAATCCTGGCTGAGCAGCACGGCATAGACGCCGAGGTAATCGACGTGCGAACGCTAAAGCCGCTGGACATAAAAACCATAGCCGAATCGGTTCGCAAGACAGGACGGCTGATTACTGTCAGCGAGGGCTTTCCTACCTGTGGCGCAGGCAGAGAGATAACCTGCCGGTTCATGGAGTACGAGTTCGACGACGGCTCACACGGCTTCGATTATCTCGATGCGGCTCCGGTCAACCTGGCAGCGGTCGATGCGCCACCGCCGATGAGCGAGCCGTTAGAAAATGCGAGTATCCCTAGTGTTGAAAAAATTGTTGAGACTGTCAAAAAGGTAATTGGTTGAATGGTTAATTACACCACCAATTACCAGTTACTATTCACAAAAAATGAGGATTTATAGATGGCAAAAGAAGTAAGACTACCGCAGCTTGGACAGACGATGGAAGAGGGAACCATCGTTGATTGCAGGGTCAAGGTCGGCGATGAGGTCAAAAAGGGTGACGTGATTTTTGAGATAGAGACCGACAAAGCTACGCTGGAGATGGAGTCACCTACTGATGGTTTTGTAAAGCATATTCTTGTAGAGACTGAGCAGACACTGCCTGTTGGAGCGCCGATTCTGGTCCTCGGCGACAAAGACGAGCAAGTACCGCAAAGCTTTATTGAGCAGCTTTTAGCCGCCGGCCCATCGGTTACATCTGCCGCTGAAGCCGCACCTGTAACATCTATTGCTGAACCGACCGAGGTAAAGCCGGAGCCGGCCGCTGAATCAGCAGCCAAAGTAAAGGCCTCACCGCGGGCAAAGAAATTGGCTGAGCAGCTCGGCGTGGACTTGGCAACAGTTACCGGCACAGGGCCTGCCGGCAGGATTACCGAGCAGGACGTCAACAACGCTGCCAGCTCAGCCGGAGCACCTGCGGAGCCAGCCGCACCTGTCACCGAGGCCAAACTCGGCCAAACTATACCGCTAACCAGATTTCAGCGAATAACCGCAGAAAGAATGCTCCAATCCAAACGGGATATACCTTGTTTCTATCTGACTGTAAAAGCTGATGTCACCGATCTGGTTGAGTTGCGAGCGAAAATAAACGAAACCAGTGACATAAAAATTGCATACAACGATTTTATTATGAAAGCGGTTGCAACCGGGCTGGAGAAATTTCCAATTATGACAGGGCAGTTAGCGGGTGACACTATTCAGTTAGCAGAAGCAATCAATATTGGCCTGGCGATATCTGTGCCTGGCGGCCTGGTTGCGCCGATTGTTAAAGACGTGAGCAAAAAGGATGTCACCCAGATTGCACGTGAAAGGGATGCCTTAATTGAGAAAGCCCGCAGCAATAAGCTGGCTCCGACAGATTTAGAAGGCGGCTGCATCACCGTTAGCAACCTTGGCGCATTTGGAGTGGAGTCTTTTATCCCCATTGTAGTGCCCGGCCAGTGCAGCATCTTAGGAATCGGAAAAATTACCGACACCTGTGTGCCGGATAACGACAATATCTTAGTGCGAAAACTTATGAGCATGACCCTTTCGGTTGACCACAAAGTCACCAACGGTGCGTACGCAGCACAGTTTTTGGACTTCGTAAGAAAACTGCTGGAAGACCCATCACAGATCGCAAATCGCTAATCGCAAATAACGATAAGCGATTTGCGATTTGCAAGAAAGGAGTGCCTGAAATGGCAAAGAAGGTTGAGGCGGTGCGGTTGCCGATTATAAGGAAAGCTGCGCCAAAGGTTCCCATTATCGGTGTTTTTGCTACATCTGACCCCCGTATCGACCAGGCCAGCCGAACCCGCTGTCAAAACATCGCTAAGATGGCAGCCGACGTAATCAGCGGCTCGGTAGTTCTGCCTGACAAAACGCCGGTGCCGGTGGTTTATTCTACGGTATTGGTAGATGGCGAAGCGCAAGCTGACATTGTTGCGCAACAGTTTCGCAAGGCCAGCGTGGATATTTTGGTGTGCGTGCCGGATACGTGGGCCTTTCCGCAGCTCACCACAATCTCACTGCTGCAGCAATTCCCGCCCCATACACCCATAAACATTACCTGCGGCAATAGCGGCCCCAAGCCAGGCGTAGTTTATGCCCACGCACTGAACGGTGCTATCAGCCAATATGGCCGAATGGTGGCCTTAAATGTCGGCACCTGGCCGGATACAGGAATGGACCCGAAAATGACCGAGCAGACAGCTAAAAACCTCATTGACTGGTGCTATGCTGCGGTGACTGCTGTGGGCTTGCGAGGCCGAAGAGTTCTGATATTCGGCCACGACTCGATGGGAATGGAAACCGCTCTGGCACACGTCATTCCTACAAGAAATATCTTTGGCCTGGAAATCACCCGTCTGGATATGAAGCTGTTAGCTGATATGCTGAACAAAAAAGCTTACGACGAAAAAGAACTTAAGGCGCTACGAAGCTGGATTAACAGATACGTCGGTAAACGGCTGAAGTTGCGAAGCGAGGCCGACAGCGAACGATTCAATAAAGAATTAGCAATGTACTTAATCGTTCGTGACCTGATGGCTGACTTGAATGCGGTGGGTGGCGGCTTTATGAGCCAGTTGGAATGGGGCTCTGATTTACGAGGCATCCCGCTGCCGGTAGCTGATGTGATGGAGTCGTTTTTCAACAGCACATTTGACCATAATGGACGCAAGGCACCGCTACCTTTTGCCACCGAGGCCGATGTGCAGGGACTTTTGACTATGCTGTTTATGACGTATCTTTCCGGCGGAAATCCGCCTTTGTTTATGGACTTCAGAAAGGTATGGGAAGCGTGGGAGATCAAAGAGCTGGCTGAAAAGCTCGGCATTAAAAAACTGGATAAGAAGGCGGACTGGTATAACAAGGGCTTGGTCGATGGTGACAATTCCGGCAGTGCCGCATTCGACTGGGCAGCGGAACCAGGGGCATCGATTAGAAAGATTATGGACGGCGTGGCGATGCCTTTGGCCGATGAATCTTACTTTCCTGGCGGCGGTAACTCAGTGACATTTATGACACCAGCGGGAATTGAAGGCATCGCTGGGCGATTGGCCTACAGCAGTGCCAGCGGACTTTTCAGTCTTATATGGGACGAGGCACATACAACAGAGCTGCCAGAAAAACTGGCCCAGGCCATGTGCAATTTAACTACGCCGACCTGGCCGCATACGTTTGTGGTGCCCAAATACGCTAAGCTCGTTGAGTATAAGCAGTATCCGCCGGCCAATCATTTCCATATGACCTGGGAGCTGCCGGTCGCGCGATTGCAGCACTGGATGGATTTGACCGGCGTATTGAGCGTTACGCCCTGGGCGGCTCGGCCAAAGTTTATTGAAGGTGTGGATAGGCCGCAGCCGTTGATTCACCTGATAAACGGCGGCGAAGAAGCTTTCAAACTGTTGACAGGTCGATAGTGGTAATTGGTAACCGGCGATTGGTAATCATTCAACTAATTACCATTCAACCAATTACCAGTCACCCTTTCTCCAGAAATTCGGATACTGCCTTTATCAATTCCAATTGTTCTTCTTCACTTAATGAAAGCCCGCTCTCTAAAGTTGCTATGTGTCTGTTAATTTCAGGGTCTTGTTGCCTTAGTTGCTCTATCTTTGTGTTTTGCTTGTTGATTTGCTCATCCAGTTCTTTGAAATCCAGCTCTAAGTTAAATCTTCTATCCAGAAAAGATAGGGTTAGCTTTATCGCTTGAAAATCTTCGCCGGCTGCTAAGTAAAATGGTATTTGTGTCCAGAGACTGACGCCGGGTATACCTTTTCTTTGCGCCACCCACAAAAGGAAACTGCTGATAGCAGGTTTTCCTTCCCAGGTCATATCTTCCAGGCCGAAACCTCGATGCTGGTTTTGGAACTGTTGTTGATTAAAAACTGCCCATATCTTCCGTGGCTCAGTATGGGCAATTGAAGAAATAGTTCCGCTGATAGTATAGAGCTGTTTTATTTTGCACCTCCGCTGAGCTAAATCGCAAATACCATTCAAAAATCTGTATCGCTCAAATGCAGGCTCGCTGCCTTTGAATATCACCAGGTCGCTTCTTTGGCCACAATAGAATTTACCCTCCGGGAACTGAGCTATATCTTTTTCAATAGTTACTCCCGCTAAAGAGAAGAAATCTACCGGCTCAATTTCACAAAAACTTCTGCTGTTTATCTTTTTATTTAGATAGTCGATTACCCTGGGGCTTAGTTGCCCGGCATCCTTGTCCCAGGCGACAATCAAAGACGCATTTTCAAACTCAGGCTGCTGCGAGAATTTAAAGATGTTTTTCATCGGCCCGGCCTCCTTGGTCAAAAAGTTCGTCTATATGCTCCATTATTCTTTTCTGCTCGTCTTCGGTTATGGGCCCCCGCCCAGCCGGTTCAGTGTACCTTAATTTCTCAATTTCATCTTTTACCTCGGGTGGTATTGCTTCTGTGCTATACAGACTTTCCAAAAATTCTTCAATACTTTGCTCTATTCTTTGGGCTAATTCATCCAGCGTGCTCAGGTCAAGTCTAACATCAAGAATTTTAGCTAAAACCTCCAGAACCGATTTCGAGGCTTTGGGATAGGGCCAGGGGGCTGCCTGAAGATAATAAGGTATTTCACCCATTAAGCAAATAGCCTCCAATCCCCTCTTTTTAGCTACTCCCAACATAAGTCCATTTAAGCCAGTGATAACGCCTTGGTCGCCTCTTCCTTCGATTTCTGACATTAAAATGGTATTGCGATATTGCTTAACTTCGTGGCTCAATTTTTGATGGTTTGGTACTGCCCAAACCCTGGGCTTGACGGTGTGGTGGATTTGAGTAACCGCTGCCCCGGAGGTGTAAACTCGCTTGCAGCCAAACTTTTCCGCTACATCCAGAACTAAATTGGCCATTTCATACGCCTTTTGGCCTTGTGCGTATTTTGCTGACCCTTCTGTGGGCTGCTGCTGACCAATGAAGAATATCAAGTCTTGGCCTCCTCGGCTACACTGCGGGCCAGCCTCTTCGGCGGCGCTGTGGGTCGGCTTAAGCCGTTGGAAATAAAATTTGTTGCTGGGGAACTCTAAATCTTTCAACAACCCTCTTTCAATGGAGACTTTTTGAGGGTCAAAGAAATCCCAGGGTTCGAGCTGGCCAAATTCTTGTGCTCTTAAAAGACCTTTTAAAGTATCTATTGCCAGTATCCCAATATTTCCAATCCCTGGCCAGCCGCAAAACATAATCGTATCTTTAAGTTCGGGTTCGTAATGAAGTTTGACTGCCATGGTATTACCTTCTAATTTTCTTTTGAATTGCGTTTATATTTTACTCCGGCATCTTCAAAACTCCTGCCCCCTGGATTTTGCCCTGCTTCAGCAGAATCAGAGCCTTGTTGGCTTGTTCTAATTTAAATTCCTGAACTTTAGGAATAATCGGGATTTCCGCTGCCAACGGCAGAAACTCCTGGGCGTCACTTCGGGTAATATTGGCTACCGTTTTCAGTTCCTTTTCCAGCCAAAGATGAGTGGGATAATCTACATTCATCAGGGCATCTTTATCTCTGTTTTCTTTTCTAATTGCATTTATAACCACTCGGCCTCCTTTTTCTAACGCTCTCAAAGCTTCAACTATCGGCTTGTAGGCAGGTGTGAAATCAATGGCACAGTTTAGTTTTTCCGGCGGATTGTCCCCGGTTGCTCCCACCCAATCAGCACCTAATTTTGTAGCTAAATTTTGATGCTCTTTTTGGCCTGGCCGAGTGAAAACAAAAACTTTGCATTTCGGATATTTATATTTAGCTATTTGAATCACAATGTGCGCGGAAGCTCCAAAGCCAAATAGCCCCAGAATTTGACCATCTTGAAGATTGATTAGTCTTAAAGCTCTGTAGCCAATTGCCCCTGCACATAAAAGCGGAGCGGCTTGGCAGTCACTAAGTCTATCTGGAATCGGATAGACAAAATCCTCTGAGACAACATTATACTGGGCATATCCGCCGTTTTCATCACAGCCGGTGCCTCGGAATTTTGAGCATAGGTTTTCATTTCCCTGCTGGCAAAAATAACATCTGCCGCAGGCAGAATTTATCCAGGCAATCCCCACACGGTTACCTAATTTGAATTTATTTGCCCCATAGCCCAGACCATCCACAATTCCAACAATTTCGTGGCCCAAAATTATCGGTAATTTGGCTTCAAGTCTTCCTTCAATTTCGTCAAGCTCGGTGTGACAAACTCCGCACACCGAAACTTTTACTCGAATTTGTCCAGGACCAGGCTGAGGCGTGGGCAAATCCTCTAACTCTAAAGGCTCTTCTTCGACCGGTGCGGCCCTCTTAAGAATCATCGCCTTCATTTATCAGTTTCCCCCCCAATCTTTATTTGCCATAATTTTTCAGCCAGGCCTTTAATATAATCCCTGTTTTCAAGAGAATCTAACCATTGTTTTGGGATGTCTTCAATTCCATAACAAGCACCGGCAATAGCTCCAGTCATCGCGGAGATAGTATCTCTATCCCCGCCCAGACTCAGAGCGTAATTTAAGGCGTTTTGGAGGCCCACATTAGCCAAAAATGAGTAGATGGCTATGGGCACAGAATTAAATGCCTCTACAGTATTTCCCAATTCTACAATCACATCTGACCGATGGGCAGCTTTCTTTAACAAAGTTTCCATGCTCTTTAGCTTTTCTATATATACATCAACTTCTACAAAATACATCAATTTGTTCAAAAAATCATATTTATCCCACTGGTCAGGTTCGGCCCTGACTGCCAGAGCCACTGCATAAGCTTGCAAAACTGCCCCCTCTCTACCTAATACGTGAGTGTGAGTAATTTTGCTCGATTTACAAGCAAATTCTTTTAACTTTTCTGGATTGTCGTAATAGAAAAGGCCGATCGGAGCTATCCGCATAGCTGAGCCATTTCCATAGGAGCCGCCCGGATATATTTTTTCCACGGCTTCTTTCCAACCGGAGCCAGACTGCATCATCTTGAAGATTCTCGGTGGGCCGGGCCCGTAGCCACGCCAGGGTTCAGCATAATAATTTTTAGCAAAGACCTGCGCCAAGTGGTCTGCATTGAAACCTTTATTTTCGATTAAAGATTCGGCGAGGCCTATCATCATAGCGGTGTCATCAGTATATCTTCTGCCCCCTGCCCCCAATGAATCCCCCACTGCGGTGCCCAGTAAACTACCAAGAAATTTTGATTTTAACCTATGCACGGTCCTTGCTTACCATTAACGAGTTAAGAATCGGGATTTCAGCCATTTCAAGTAACAACTGCCACTCGACAGGCTTTCTTGTAGCCTAATCACTGATTATAATAACCAATAATAAAAATACATTTTTCAAAAAGGACAAGTCGTAAATTATGACGATACTGGTATATTTCAGGCAAAAACGTATGATTATATCCTGATATTAACTCAAAAAAGAAAACGGAAATTGATGCCTTAAACTTGCTCAAAAGTATAAAATGCCAGTTCCATATATTTTAGTATTTGCTTGAACTACAACTGTAATATGTTATGATATAGTCTAAGAACAAAGATTGGGTATTTGGTGCAGTATGCGACATCAAACGAACGGGCCAATTGTGTTAGACGATATCTTGGACCCGAGGGATGGTACTGCTGCCGAGTCCTTGGTCGAACGGCATTGCCCGGCCTTCACGTTGGTCGAGCTGCTGTTCGTCATCGCAATTATTATCCTTCTCATTGCGATCTTGCTGCCGGCGCTTTTTCGGGCCAAGGAGAAGGCTCGAGAAGTGTCCTGCCTGAACAACCTGAAGCAGCTTCAGATCTGTGCGAAACTCTATTCGCTGGACAACGACGGCTTTTTGCCGCCGAACCGATATGTTTACAACCTCGTCACCGGAGCACCTTCGCTCAGCTTCAATGAAAACCTGACATGGTGTGCCGGTCTGGCGCCCTTCGATACCACCACCGAGAATATCGAACGCGGCCTGCTCTTTCCCTACAATAAATCAACCGACATTTATCGGTGTCCGTCTGACATGTCGCGGGTGCGCACGCCGGAAGGTAAAATCCTGAATATTCGGCGGACGCGCAGCTACAACATGAGCCAATCCATCAATGGCGTGCCGTATGTCGGCGAGGCAATCTTTCCCCCGAGCTTTACCAAGGAATCCGAGATCGACGATCCAGCGCCATCGGAGCTGCTCTTTTTTGTTGGTGTCCATGAGGATTGTATCCTTGATTCCCTCTTTGGTATCCCGCCTCGGGGTTGGAAGTTCGCCGAGGGGCCGCCGCGGTGGTGGGATCTTCCGGCTGGCCGGCATTCGCAGGGGTGTAACTTCTCTTTCGCCGATGGCCACGTCGAGCA
>JBHIDV010000070.1:0-10019 GCA_046760285.1 Sedimentisphaerales bacterium | reverse complement strand
CTGGAATCCATCACACTTTCTCGATACGGCGGAGATGTCGCACGCGGTCGGCCTCGGTTATGACTGGCTGTATTACTATCTCGATGCCAAGACACGGAAAAAAATCATGGCTGGCTTAATCAAAAACGGCCTGGAGCCAGGGCTGCGCGTGTATGAAAGGGCCTGGTGGAGCAAAAGCGAATTCAACTGGAACCAGGTCTGCAATGGGGGGATGATAATTGGTGCTCTGGCTATTGCGGAGTCCGAACCTCAGTACGCCGAGAAGATCGTTGCCGCTGCGGTTCGGTCGCTACCCCTCGCTCTGAGAAGCTACGGCCCCGATGGCGCCTGGGGCGAAGGACCTGGTTACTGGAGCTACGCCACGCATTATACTGCTTACGGCCTGACGGCCCTACAGACCGCTCTGGGCAAAGACTTCGAGCTGACAAAGATCAAAGGCTTAGCCGAATCAGGGAATTTCCCGATATATACGACCGGCCCGACCGGCCTGTTTCTAAACTTCGCCGACTGTGGAGAAAAAAGCTCCAGGCGGCCTATGCCCTGCATATTCTGGCTCGCCCGCACCTACAATAATTCCTTGTATGCCGAAGCCGAACATGCTGAGCTTGCAAAACGAGCAGCAAGCCCTCAACACATCGTTTGGTACATTCCAGCTCCAAAGGGAAAGCTTCCGCCGAAAGACCTTGACCGCTATTTTCGCGGTCCCGTGGAGGTAGCTGTTTTTCGCAGCGCCTGGGACGACTCCGAAGCACTGTTTGTTGGCGTAAAGGCCGGCTACAATCAGGTCAACCACGGTCATCTTGACCTGGGCAACTTCGAGCTTGATGCCCTTGGCGTTCGATGGGCACGCGACCTGGGCTCAGACAACTATAATTTGCCCGGTTACTGGGATATGAAAAGAGGTGGAAAAAGGTGGTCTTATTATCGCTTAAATTCGAAAAGTCACAATGTGCCAGTACTGAATGGGGAGGATCAGGACCCATTAGCGACCTCTAAGTTCATCAAATTCGAAACAAATAGGTCGTCTGCTTTCGTCCTTGTCGATTTGACAAACGCTTACAAGCAGTTTGCAAAGAAAGTAACAAGAGGTGTCCGTATGCTGAGTGGCAGACAAGCGGTACTGGTGCAGGACGAGTTCGAAATCCAAAAGCCCTGTGAGGTGGCCTGGGGTGTGACCACCGATGCACAAATTACCGCTAAAAAAGAAGGTGTTGCGGTACTTACTTTTAAGGGCAGAAAACTTATTGCGCGCATCTTGTCACCTGCTGGCGCAAAATTCATAATTGAGTCAGCCGAACAGAAACGGCCTCAGAGAACCAACAAGGGTGTCAATCGGCTGATAGTTCGCTTGCCTGATGCGAAAGGTCAGGTACGGGTAGCTATTCTGCTATCACCAGTGTGGAAGGACGGCTACGTGAGCCATATGCAGATAATACCTTTGGAAGAATGGCGGCGAGCTGCTCTGATGAGGGTGATTACCAAACCAAATTAATGCGTAAAGAGATTATGAGGTGTCAAAATGAAAAGTCTGTCGGTTAGTATTTGCAGGGTTCTTATTATCAGTATATCAATGTTTGCAGTAGCACTTTCGGTCAAGCTCGCTGACGGTACTGAAGACGAGAAATCTCAGCTGGGTTCCCGCGAAGCGGGGCCCCTCCGCCAGGGACATCACCATAGCGAGGAAGCTGCCAGAAAGGAACTTGCCAGATTTGCCCAAAGCTATTCCAATTTAGCCGAATGGAAGGCACGGGCCAAACGCATCCGCAACGGTATCCTTCGTGGAGCCGAACTTTTGCCTCTGCCCGCCAAGTGCCCGCTTAATCCTATCATTCATAGCAAACGACAATACAAGGGCTATACGGTGGAAAACATAGCCATTGAGTCTCTGCCGGGAGTTTTGGTGACGGGAAGTTTGTACCGCCCTCGCGTAGGCAAAGGACCTTATCCGGCTGTGCTTTGTCCCCATGGTCATTTTCGCAAAGCCAATAACTATGGACGGTTTCGACCCAACATGCAGAAACGATGTGCAACCTTAGCTAAAATGGGCGCGATAGTTCTCTCCTACGATATGGTGGGTTGGGGTGACTGGAAAAATGCCGGCTGGACGCACGACCGACCTAAAGTTCTTAAACTTCAGTTGTGGAACAGTATACGCATCGTCGACTTTCTCACGCAGCTTTTGGAGGTCGACCCAAAGCGCATCGGCGTGACTGGCGCATCTGGCGGAGGGACACAATCGTTTCTCGTAACCGCTGTCGATGACCGCATTGCGGTCTCGGTGCCCGTGGTTATGGTCTCAGCCCACTTTTTTGGCGGCTGCAACTGCGAAAGCGGAATGCCTATTCACAAAAGCGCTACCCACGAGACCAACAATGCAGAGATTGCAGCCTTGGCAGCACCCCGGCCTCAGATGATTATCTCCTGCGGCAAGGATTGGACCAAGAACACGCCGAAGGTCGAGTTCCCGTATATCCGCAACGTTTATCGTCTTTACGGTGCTGAGGAAAGCATAGAGAATCTGCATCTTCCGGATGAAGGACACGATTACAGCTATTCAAAGCGCATCGGTGCTTACAAGTTCCTTGCCAAGCACCTGGGACTTTCACTGGATAGAATCACCAAGCCGGATGGTTCGATTGATGAGAGCGATGTGGTAATTGAAAAGCAAGATGACCTGCTGGTTTTTGGACCGGAGCATCCCCGGCCTGCTTATGCTGTCGGTCCCAATGAGCCATTGCCATGGCCCAAAAGTGACTCACGTTCGGCCAACCGGATGAAATCAAGAAAAACTACTCCCTCGACTGCGCTCAGGACAAGCATAAAGCCAAGGCAAGTGGTATACAAAACCATCGGCGAAGTCGAATTAAAACTGCATATATTTGAGCCACCGCATCGCGACCGCAACACTCTGTCACCAGCAATAGTGTTCTTTTTCGGCGGCGGCTGGACGAGCGGCTCGCCGACGCAGTTTTACCATCAATGTGATTACTTTGCTTCGCGCGGAATGGTAGCGATTTCAGCTGAATATCGTGTCAAAAGTAGGCATGGCACGACACCGTTTGAATGTGTCACTGATGGCAAATCCGCTATCCGCTGGGTCAGGGCCAACGCAGCCCGGCTCGGAGTCGACCCGAACAAAATCGTTGCAAGCGGCGGGTCAGCGGGCGGCCACGTGGCAGCCTGCACGGGCATAATCGAGGGACTTGAAGAAGAAAATGAAGACCACAATATCAGTTCTAAGCCAAACGCATTAGTGCTGTTTAACCCAGCAGTGGACTTATCATTTAACAGAGCAAAAGGTGTGAAAGCAAAAAAGCGTTTTGCTGAAGTGTTTAACCGTCGCAAGGAAATTTCCCCTCTGCACCACGTAAAAGCCGGTGCTCCGCCGTGCATTATTTTCCACGGAACTTCTGACAAGACAGTCCCGTTTGAAAGCGTAAAACGCTTCTGCAAAGTGATGAAAGAAGCCGGCAATATCTGCCGGGTTGTTCCATTCGAAGGTAAAGGCCATGGATTTTTCAACTACGGAAGGGATAAGGATAACAAGTCGTTCAAAGAAACCATCCGCGCTGCAGACAAGTTTCTCTGTTCATTGGGTTATCTAAAGGGCAAACCCACACTGTAAGATTAAAATCCCCAAATAAATTTTGGGGGCTAAATATTTAGTCTTTTATCCGTCCGGCTTTTTGAGTTCTTCGGCCTTTGGTAGGTCTTTGAGCGAATTTAGGCCAAAGACTTCCAGGAATTTTTTCGTTGTTCCGTACAGCATCGGCCGACCTAAAACTTCGGCTCGGCCTACAATCTTAACCAGTCCTTTATACATAAGGCCACGAACCACCTCACCGACCGCAACACCCCTGATGGCCTCAATATCAGCTCGCATCACGGGTTGTTTATAGGCAATTATGGCCAGTGTCTCCAGGGCCGCGGGACTTAATTTACCTTCGCTGCGAATGCGAAGTAATTTTTTCAGCCAATGATTATAAGCACTCAATGTAAGCATTTGATAGCCGCCGGCAATTTGTTCTATCCTGAAGGCGTTATGGTGGGCTTCGTATTTATCATTAAGATTTTTGATATGCTGACGGATTTGCTGTACTCCTATCTCCACAATGTTGGTCAGCCGGGCCTCCGAGAGCGGTTCATCGCTGGCGAACAAAACTGCTTCTATCACTGACTCAGCCGTCAGCTCGTCACTCGTCACTCGTTCGTTCTCTTCTGTCATAGGTTTTCCATGTAAATGGGTCTGCGTCCTTCTTACTTATTTTGATTGTGACTTGCTTTAGTTGCTCTTGCAACTGTTTAGCGAATTTCTTTAATATGAATCGTTCAGAGACACTATGGCTTAAACAGATACAAGTTAGACCTGCCTCTTTTGCAGCCAACGCGTGATGATGTTTCAATTCACCAGTCACGTACAAATCAACCTTTGCCGCGATGACCGAATTGATAATCTTGCCGCACGAACCGGCACAAACCGCTGCTGTTCTTACCAATCGGTTTTCTTTGCCGACTATACCGAAAGCTTTCGCACTGGTATGTTTTTTTATTTTATTGACAATTTGTTTTATAAACAAAGGCTGAGTTAATTTGCCGATTCTGCCCAACCCGAATTTATGCAGGCTTTGGTAAAGTTTGAAAACGTCGAAGGCTGGCGTCTCATAAGGATGTGCCTTTTTCATCGCCGCAATTACCTCATCGAGTTTCTCTTCCGGAACAATAGTTTCAAATCTTATCTCCGGCACTGTTTCTAACTCTCCTTTTTTGCCGATAGCTGGCTTTGCACCTTGCAAAGGCAAAAAGGTTCCCGTTCCTTGGCCTTGAAAACTGCAGTGGCTGTAGTTGCCGATTGTCCCTGCGCCGGCAGCAAAAACCGCGTTTGAAACTTTGGCTACCGATTCGATAGGGATAAAAACGACGAGTTTGTAATGGCGCAAGCCATGCTGTGCATTGTTACCGGCAGGATAATTAATATAGTCTCCGATAGGCTTTGCATCTCGAATACCAATAATCTCCGCAAGGCCGTCATTTACTCCGCCTATGGCCGAATCCAAAGCGGTATGTATCGAAAAAACTGCGACGCCGGAACGAATTAAGTCATAAACACTACCCGTCGGCCCACCGGCGGTGATTTTCTTCAGGCCTTCCCAAATAACCGGATGATAACTTATAATCAGATCGGTCTTTAATCTTTTCGCTTCAGCGACAACATCGCTGGTTACATCAATAGTCAGCAGAATGTTTTTTACATTCTTCTGTGGGTCACCAATCAATAAGCCTACATTGTCCCAATCTTGTGCCAATTCCCGTGGGACTACTTTTTGAATCGCTGCTGTAATATCTTCTATTTTCATTTGTTCTTCTTGCATTGGTGCTTAATGAATTCATCGAAGCTCTTATGTAGTTTTTTAGCTATTGGGCCGACCTTGCCATCGCCGACGGTGTGCTTTTCTACTTTGATTATCGGCAAAACCTGCATAATTACATTGGTCAGAAAAACCTCATCGGCCTCTAACAAATCAGTTATGTATAAATCCTTTTCCACAAGTTTGATAGAATTTTTCAAGGCGATTTGGCAGACGGTTTTTCTTGCTACACCTGCAAGGACCGGCGTTCTAATCGGCGGAGTCATAAGCAGCGAATCTTTAACCAAAAACACATTGCTTATGCAGCCCTCAGCTAAGCGATTATCTACGGTGAACCATAAAGCCTCAGCGGCTCTTTTTTGATGTGCTAAATTTAGGGCCATCATACGCGGGTAAAAGTTTATGGTCTTGTGCCCGTAAATCGGCTCGCCGGGGTTTTGTCTAAACGGACACAGCACCACCGTAACGCCGTTCTTGTAATATTCCGGCGGATACGGTTGCAACTTCGTGGCGGTAATAAGTAGTGTGGACTTTCGCTGCTCGTGCGATTCAGCCATTGGGCCGTTGGTAAGTGTCAGCCGTAGGCGCGCATCAGTTAATTTATTTGCTTGCAGGAGCTGGTAAACAGCGTCGCTGATATATTTTTGGGTGTACGGGTTATTTATAGACAAAGCCTGAGCACTGAAAAACAGCCTGTCCAAATGGTCCGTCAGTGCGAAGACCACTCCGTTGCAGCTTCGCATGGTCTCAAAAAGCCCTGCCCCGTACAAAAAGCCGCTGTCGGTAGCTTGTATGCAGGCTTTATCGATATCAATTAATTTATTATTTAGGAAAACTTTTTCCACCATGATTTCGTATTGCGTATCGCGTATGTCGTATTGCGTCAAAGTTTTTTAATGAGATTTGAAATCATTCGACAAATGTGGTCCAATCTTTCGAGCAATCCGGTTTCTTTGTCTTCTTGTATATATTGCAACTCCCTTGCTATTGTTATCTGTGTCTCAAGCTCTGCGCAGCTTCCTAATGATGTGTACAGGAACTGCTTATATTCTTTATTGGAATACCTCCTAAAACCCTCTGCTACATTTGAAGGTATAGAAACTGCTGATCGCCTCATTTGGCTAACTAAGCCGTATATCTCTTGCTTCGGAAACTCTTCTGTCGATTTGTATATATCTTTCACCACTTCAATTCCTGCGTTCCAAATATCTAAATCTCTGTATGTCTTTATTTTTCTGACCATATTTATGTCTCCCTATTGAATTGTTGTATAGTGCACATTGTACGCAATACGCATCACGCACGACGCACTACGGTTTGTATTCCAACCAACAGCGCTCTTGCTTTTGTGATTGTCTCGTCCCATTCAGCTTCTGGGTCGGAATCTGCGACGATGCCGCCACCGGTTTGAGCATACGCCTTTTGGTCTTTGATAATAATTGTTCGTATGGTAATATTCAAGCACATAGTTCCATTAAGACTGATAAAGCCTATACTGCCGGTATAAACACCTCTGGCTGTAGGCTCAGTTTCATCTATGATTTCCATCGAGCGAATCTTTGGGGCGCCGGTGATAGAGCCGCCGGGGAACATTGCCTGCAGAACATCGCAGAATGTAATTCCTTTACGAAGCTGCCCTGCCACGGTTGCTACAGCATGAAAAACTGTGGGATAGCTTTCAATGGTCCTGGGCTGAATCACTTTTCTGGTGCCCGGCTTACAGATTTTAGCTACATCGTTACGCTCCAGATCAACTATCATATTCAGCTCTGCCTGTTCTTTTTCGCTATGGAGCAGTTCATTGAAGTTTTTAGCGTTGATTTGTTGTCCCTGGCCGGCCCCATTTAATCTCGGCCGAGTGCCTTTGATAGGCTTGGTACTGATGTAACCATCGGCGATGGTTATAAACATCTCAGGCGAGGCACTGACGATATGGAAACTGCCGCCATCAATATACGCCGAATAAGGGCTTGGATTATAACGGTTCTGCCAGTGGAAAAGATTGATAGGCCTGGCATTGTAACCGCATTCGAATCGCTGCGAAAAATTGACTTGGTAAATGTCACCATCATATATATAGCGCTTTATTTTTTCTACCGCTTGTAGGTAATAATTCTTGCTCATATTGCATCGAATTCGCGAAAAATCTATTATTTCAAGGTCACAAGAGACAGGCTGCTCGAGGCGAACTTTCTGCGATTTGGCCAGCAGTCTTTCGAGGCTGGCAAGTTTTTCTTCCGGCTCCTCACCGTCGGCGGGTAATTGCAAGGCGATTAGCCAGCACATCCGGTCGATATGGTCATAGGCAATTACACGGTCGTAGAAGCACAGCCGAATCAGCGGCATTTCAAGGTCATCTATGGCCGTTTCCGGCAAACGTTCGATAAATCTACCGAGTTCGTAGCTAAAATACCCTATCCATCCGCCACAGAATATGCCGTTCGGCAATTTCGTTTCTGCGTATCGCGTATCGCGTATCGCGTCCAATTCAAGCTGGTATTTATTTAGAATCCTGTGTAATTTTTCAAACGGGTTCTTTTGCTTGGCCTTAAATTCAAATATTTCTTTGGGTTCAGCAGCGAAGTAGCTAAATCTATCTGCGTTTTTTTTAGATGGATTGGCTCCAAGAATCGATGCGGATTTTAACCCAGCGAAAATCTGGCACAAGGCAGGCAAATTTATGGGCGTTTGGATTTTCTTATAGTACAGCTTGCAGAGGATAACTGGTTCTGTCCCTACGACTGTCCCTGTCGTCATTATGATTGTCTCGTTCTTAATTCGTTTATAATCTGTACGCCTGAAGAAGTACCAATTCTCTCTGCTCCTGCTTCGAGCATTTCAAGTGCCTGTTTTGCGGTTTTTATTCCACCCGCCGCCTTTACCTTGCAGCTCGGAGCTGCCTCTTTGAGCAGCTTGACGTCTTCGACTGTGGCTCCACCAGCCGGATGTAGGCCGGTGCTGGTCTTTATAAAATCAACCCTGCATCTATCTACGATTTGGCAGGCAAATATCTTCTGCTCTCTGGAAAGGGCAGCCGATTCAATTATAACTTTGAGCACCACCGCCGGCCTCATCGACTGGCAAATCTTGAGTACCGCCTGCAACTGATTTGATAGATACCGTGAATCGCCGTCGATTATAGCTGCCAAATCGGCAACCATATCAATCTCGTCAGCGCCGGCGAAGATAGCATCTTTTGCCTGAGCAACTTTTATTTTGGTTGAATCTGCCCCCAGCGGCAAACTGACCACACTGCTGAGTTTTACCTTTTTGTGGTGCAGCAGGTCAGCTGCCAGCGGCACCCACCGAGGATTTACACACACGGCAAAAAAACCGAATTCTACAGCCTCCCGGCATAATTGCTCGATTTGCTCTTTTGTGGCCGTAGCATCGAGTAGCGTATGGTCAATAAAACCTGCTAACTGCGTTTCTTCTATATCTATCACTTGCAGTTGACCTTACATGATCCTGTATCTACCTGAGAGGCACAAAATATCTCCCTGCTGTATATCGAAGAGCCATTACCACAATTCCTGCCAGTGGTGCCAGCAGTAGCCACTTATAAATACTCGCGAGTAGACTTGAGGATATATACGATGGCAAAGCAACAAGTATTATAGTGACAACCATCGTTGCTGTAGATAATCTGAATAACGTCTCTGCTCTTTTCGCGAAGCATTCAATTTTTTCTCTATCGGGGCCCTTTACCAACCTCTCGGCTTTGTCATACCATCTGGCACTATCCGCCCAATAAGCTCCAGCCATTATCGTGTAAGCTAAGAAGATAACCCCTGCCAATGTTTTTATCTGTTCGAATTGAGTGATTTGCTGTCCAGTCATTATTTCTAATACCTCCCTAAATGGCACATTTTGCAAAGTGCTAAAAGCATTTATGCAAGTGTAGCGGAAACTGTCTGTGCTGCGTTAGTAGAAGCAATGTGGGCTGCCGCGGAGCGAGCAGTCTCACACATATTCATAAAGCGGTACTGTGCTTGTCGGGTGAGCTTCAGTTCGCAACAATGCCTCAATCCGACGAACCGTTTCCGGCTTTAGAAGTACATCTCCACACACTGAGCAAACTTCTGCTGGGACGTGGTCAATGACAACCACCTGTCCTTTATGGCGTACGGTGTGTACAATTTTACGCTTCTCATACTCTCCTGGGCAGTTTTCAATACTACATTTCATGTCTATCGTCTCCTTTGAGCTGGTGTTATCCACTTTGGTGGTTTGGGTTCATAAACCGTAATAATGATAAGCACTGGTTGTACCGTTGTGCATACTATGTGCAGAGAGCGACCCTTTTTAGTAAAACCGTTGAGCAAACAACAGGCTCCTCTGCGGTGCTCGGGATAATTTTCCAAAATTTGCCCTGTAGCAATAGCTTCAAAAACCTCATCGACAGTGATGTCCTCCTCAGCCATTTCTTGCTGAGCATGTTGTGTGATGCGAATGTTTTCTACATCAGCTTGAGCACGTATCTGTTCCAGCGCAGCTTTCAGATTTGCCATCACACATCCGCTCCTGTTTAAGCAACAAATCCTTCATTTTTTAATCAATCACAGATTACTTAAATCAACCATAAATCTTCATACCTGTCTCTTCAACAATGTCATTGAATAGCGATTTCTGGGATAAATCAACCAGATCAAC
>JBHIDV010000069.1:0-10037 GCA_046760285.1 Sedimentisphaerales bacterium | reverse complement strand
GTGTTAAAGACCCCAAAAATCTACCTACAAACGCGACACGCACCCTAATATCACTGGGTTTGCGGGAAATTATTTACAACGACATTTCTTGTGGTTATACTTATGGGGTTAATCGGCAACTTAGGCTCACATTTTATGATGGTTCCTGGAAAGGATGCGGCGATGGCGCAAAAAGACACCGATTTGCAGAAAATAAAAGAGCTCATCGAAATAATGGAACAACGGGGGCTTGTCGAAGTTGAAATAAAACATGGCGATGACAAAATATTCTTGAAGCGCTACGTACCCCAGCAGCCGACCCCAGCCGGAACGGGAATGGCCAAGCCTGAGGCCGGCGCCGCACCTACTGGTGCCGATGTAACGAAGGCGCCAGCAGCCGAAACGCCCCCCTCTGCTCCGACAAAAGAAGAGGAATTGGTAGAGATAAAATCGCCCATCGTCGGTACCTTCTACGCGACACCGAGCCCCGATTCTGAGCCTTACGTTGAAGTCAGTTCACATGTTGAGCCGCACACGGTAGTCTGCATTATCGAAGCAATGAAAGTAATGAAATAAAGGCCGAAACCAGAGGAACGATTGTCGAAATATTAGTGACTAATGGCCAAGCTGTCGAATATGGTCAAGTGCTTTTTAGGATCAGACCAGACTAATTCGTGAATCGACGCTCGCTGCTCGCTGCTTGTAAAAAAAAGATAATCAAGTATCGAGCATTGAGTATCCAGTATCGAGAATATGTTTTCGAGAATCTTGATAGCAAATCGTGGTGAAATAGCGCTACGTATCATCCGCGCCTGTCACGAGTTGGGCATCGAAGCGGTGGCAGTTTATTCCGAGGCGGATAAGGACGCTCCATATTTGCAGTTTGCCGACGAAGCTATTTGTATAGGGCCGGCTGATTGTGCGCAAAGTTATCTGAATATCCCGCATATTATAAGTACCGCTGAGATTACCGACGTGGAGGCAATTCACCCCGGCTATGGTTTCTTAGCTGAAAATATTAACTTTGCTCAGATATGCGAAGACTGCGGGATAACATTTATCGGCCCGACTGTTGATGCTATGCGTCTGCTTGGCGACAAGGTGGAGGCTCGCAAATTAGCACGCAAGACGAAGGTGCCGGTAGTACCCGGCTCTGAGGGCGCTATCGAAAATGAGTCTGAAGCGCTAAAGCTGGCAAACAAGATGGGCTATCCAGTGATGATAAAAGCTGCGGCCGGCGGGGGTGGACGTGGCATGAGAATTGTGCACAACGACATTAGCTTGCGCTCAGGCTTCAGCGCAGCCCAGGCCGAGGCCGAAGCTGCCTTCGGCAATGGCAGTGTATATCTGGAAAAATTTATAGTCGAACCGCGACACGTAGAAGTGCAAATAATGGCGGATAAGGAAGGTAATGTATTACACTTTTACGAAAGAGATTGTTCGATCCAGCGAAGACATCAAAAGATGATCGAAGAATCACCCTGTCCTGTCCTGGAGCAGCGCAGCCGAGAGGAACTGTGCAAAGCTGCCATCAGGCTCATAAAAGAAGCCAAATATGTCAACGCCGCGACAGTGGAGTTTATCTTAGACAAGGATAAGAAATTTTACTTCATCGAGGCAAACACACGTATTCAGGTCGAGCATCCGGTTACTGAAATGGTTACCAGCCATGATTTAATAAAGTGGCAGATAAGAATCGCAGCCGGACAAGAGATTGATTGTAGTCAGAGGCAGATAAAGCACAATGGTGTGGCAATTGAATGTCGGATTAACGCAGAAGACCCTGCGAATGATTTCGCTCCTTGTCCGGGCACGATTACTAAATTAATTCTGCCTGGTGGTCCCGGCGTCAGAGTCGATACGCATATTTCAGAGGGCTGGACGGTCTCCACGAAGTATGATTCGATGCTCGCTAAGCTTATTGTGCATCAAAAGACGCGAGATGAAGCTATTGCCACGATGAAAAGGGCTTTGCGGGAATTTGTTATTGAGCCCATCAAGACCACAATCCCTGCCTGTTTGGATATTCTGTCACACAACTTATTTGTCAAAAATAAAATTGATACAGGCTTCGTCGAACGAAACTTCTAAAAAATTGTAGATTGCCTCCTTCTAAACTGCTATAATACATGCAGCTTAATAAAACAGAATAGCGAAAAGCATCGTATATGTCGAAAGTCGAAAAAATCTTATCGCTGATATTGAGAGGCACTTCCGATGCAAACATACCTTTTGAAAATTTACGGAACCTATAGGCTCATCTGGGATTTGAAGAGCGTATCCGCGGTAGCCATCATATTTTCACGAAAGGAGGGATTGAAGAAATACTGAACCTACAACCTAAAGGAAATAAATCCAAGCCTTATCAAGTTAAGCAGGTTAGAAATGTTATCTTAAAATACAAATTGGAAGAACAGCAAGATGAACAAGTATGAAGTAGTTATATATTGGAGCGATGAAGACGAGGCCTTTATTGCCGAAGTGCCGGAATTAGCCGGTTGTGCAGCCGATGGAAAAACCTATCAAGAAGCTCTTGCCAATGTTGAGGTTATAATTCAGGAGTGGATTGAAACTGCTAAAGAACTAGGAAGGCCGATTCCCAAGCCTAAAGGCCGTTTAATGTTCGCTTAGATCAACTGATATTTTAGATATCGTTTTTGCACAAGCTTTTTGTCAAAAATAAAGCTGATACCGGCTTCGTCGAACGAAATTTCTAACAATTGAGGACTGCTCAATGATATCCAAAGACCAATTCGATAATGAAATACAAAATATCGTAAAACAACTTGTCCATGTTTATAAGCCCGAAAAAATTATTCTTTTTGGTTCCTTGGCCAAAGGCCGGCTAAATCCAGGAACAGATATTGATCTTTTTATTATCAAAAGCGAAGTTCCTGAGCTTGGTGTTGACAGAATCCGTCAGTTGGATGCGCTTATCAAGTACAGGTTAGCTACTGATTTTATTGTCTATCGGCCGGAGGAAGTCGAGCAAAGACTAAAATTGGGTGATCCATTTGTAAAAAGTATTCTTGAGGAAGGTAAAGTGCTTTACGATGCCGCCTGAAATTGCCAAAGAGTGGATAGAAAAGGCAGAAGAAGATTATGGATTCGCCTGTGCAAGTATTGAATCCATGGATTACTTTGCGCAAGTTTGCTTTCATTTCCAGCAGGCAGCGGAAAAATATCTTAAAGCCTTTATAGTTGCTAATAAATTAGAATTTAGAGCAGTCCACAATCTATTGGAACTTTTGGAGACTTGCAGACAAAACGAACCCGGCATTGTAGAACTGGAGCAAGCCTGTCGCTTCCTTAACCCATTTTATATCGATACTCGCTATCCTGTGCACTGGCCTGCTCAATATGACAAAGATACTGCTATTGAGGCAAAAGAAGAGACACGCAAGATCAGAGATTGGATAAAGAAATCTCTAAATGCTTAGTTTTTTTGTCAAAAACAAAATCGATACTTCTAAACTTGTCGCTCGTGGCCCGTGAACTTTCATTCATGCGCAAGCAGGAATGACAGGGTCATAAGCCGGCGTGAAACCGCCGGCTAAACCTGTCTCCGCCAAAAGATGTCCTGTGGAGAGCAGGGTCGAGAGATATTTAGCCCCGCGTTGTACGCGGGGTTATCTCTGACCGCAATGATAATCACGGTTTCTCCAGCGCTACCAAATCTTCGTAGGTTTCGCGTTTTCTGATGACCGTGAAGTTGCTGCCGTCGACAAGCACCTCGGCGGCTCGGCCACGTGCGTTGTAGTTGCTGCTCATGCTGAAACCATAAGCACCGGCGGTAAAGATGGAGATTAAATCGCCGCGTTTGACCGGCGGTAAGGCTCTATCCTGGGCAAAGAAATCGGCACTTTCGCAAACCGGGCCGACTACATCCACGACTGTAGTACCGTCTAATTGCAAATCCTTATCTCGCTGGGCAGGAACAAATTCTTTATCCACTTTCACAGGCCAGATGAAGTGAAATGCACCATACAACGGCGGACGTATCAAATCGTTCATCCCGGCATCGACTATAATGAAATTTTTCTCGCCACTGCTTTTCAAATACAAAACGCGCGTCAATAAGATCGCTGCGTTTGCTGCGATGCTGGCTCCCGGCTCAAGAATAAGTTTCAGGTTCTTTCCCTTTAGCAATGGCACGATGGCAGCAGCGTAATCAGCAGCGGTTGGTGCTGTGCCGGTTACATAGTCAGCACCGTATCCACCACCAATGTCTACAGCTTCAATCGTGAAACCATTGGCGCGGAGTTTTTCAATTAAAGACAATACTTTTTTTATGGCCTCAACGTAAGGCTCAACAGTATGGCCGGCTGAGCCTAAATGTATATGAATCGCACGAAGGTTCACTGATTTTTTTTTGCCGTAATCGACAAAAATTTTTTCTGCCCGCTCGATATCAACACCAAATTTAGTTTCTTTTTTGCCGGTAGTAGTAAACTTATGCGTCTTAGGATCAACATCTGGGTTGACGCGCAGCGCAGCTTTAGGTTGTTTGTTTTTTTGTTTTGCCAGGCGAGATAGGTTTTCCAGTTCAGCTTCTGATTCGATATTGAAATAGCCGATGTCTGCCTTTAGAGCTTCGATGATTTCTGTGTCGGTTTTGCCGACACCGGCGTAAACGGTTTTTGATGGGTCACCCCCAGCTTGCAGTACGCGATACAACTCTCCGCCGCTGACAATATCGAATCCGCTACCCATCTCGGCCATAAACTTGAGGATGTTTATATTTCCGCACGCTTTGACGGAGTAGCAAACAGTAGCATAAAGTTCACTATAAGCCTGCTGAATCTTCTGCAGATGATTTATAAAGGTGGCTTTGCTGTAGATATAAACGGGCGTGCCGATCTCGGCTGCGATTCTTTCAACCTCCATATTTTCAGCAAACAGCTTGCTGTTTTTGTAGGTAAAATAATCCATAATTCTTTTTGTCTAAAGGACTTACAAGAAACTGCCTTAATATTGACATTGCTTAGACAAATAGTATAAGAGATTGATAGCTGATTGCAAGAAGACGATTGATAATAGGCAACCGTGTTATTGGGGGAGTATTGTAAAAGGAACTATGTTTAAGATTGTGGATAAAATAAAAATGGAAGATTCCCCTTCAGTGGAACCTTCCATTTTCGCATAGCTTGCCGCGCGTTTGAAATTTTAGCTCAGTGACTTTAGCTCGACCAGTTCAATCACCAAGGAGCCAAATCCATAACGCATAAGGCAAACAGGCTTTTGACTAAGCTGTTACCTCATCTCCTTTTTTTCTTCTTGGCTTTCTTCTTCTTTGTGGTTTTTTTCTTGGTTGTTTTTTTCTTTTTAGCTTTTTTCTTTGCCATCTCTGTCTCCTTTCAGTTGACTTAATCATTTTATATTTTAGTTTAACATAGTAATACTAAATCACTACTAAAAAGTCTGTCAATTAAATTATGAAAAAAGTTAATAAAAATTCTTATTTTTTTTATCGTCCAAATATTTAAAATTACTTCACAAAATTTTGGCCATTGATGTTTTACACAGGTGCCCATATTGTTTATCATTTTACTTAGTGAAGTGATTCAGCTTGTTTATTACAAGATGAAGTTTTACTGAAGCTGAGAAATAGTTAATCGCCCGTATGAAAGGCAGTTTTTTAACTTAGTGGTAAATTTCGTAGCTTTTGATGGTAAGAGAGTAAGCGAACATCAGTCACCACATATACATTCAAGGCATTGTGAAAGACAAAAAATAATTAAGAGCCGAGCTGTTCTTTGAAGGTTTATCACTTGCGGTTCAATTTGCCTTGTCGGCTAAAAATTTTTTAATTTCTTTTGTAATATTTTTTCAATAATACACAATTTACTTGTTAGTTTTTTATGGCAAAAAGAAAAATAGCCTTGTTTGGTGGTACGTTCGACCCGATTCATATTGGTCATACTATCGTCGCGGCTGACGCGGCAGAACATATCAGCGCTGAGAAGATTGTCTTTGTTCCGGCAAAACGCTCTCCGTTGAAAGGTTCTTTGCCTTGCGCAAGCGATGAAGACCGATTTGCGATGATAGCTCTTGCCATTGCTGGCCATAAGGATTTCGAGCTGAGCGATTATGAATTGAAAAAGCCGGAGCCGAGCTACACTTTGCAGACGGTAAGACAGTTTCAGGCTGACTACGGCAACGAAACTTCTATATATTGGCTAATAGGCGCCGATAGCATCAATGATCTGCCGCATTGGTACAGAATCGCAGAGCTAATCGATGAGTGTAATTTATCTACGATGTACCGAGCTGGCTGCGAACCGCCTGATTTTGCCAGATTTAAGGCACTTTGGGGGGCTGAGCGGGTCGAAAAACTCCAGCGAAATGTTATCCAGACATCTCTGGTTGACATAAGCAGCACGAAGATTCGAGATAGATTAGCTCATGGCCGAGATGTAACCGATATGCTGCACCCGGCTGTCGCCGACTATATCCACAAACGTGGTCTCTACCAGACAAAGGTCAAACCCTAATAATCAATTGTAGGTAAGATACTCATTAAACACTCATAGTAAACCGTTGGGCTTCATCAAATCTTCAAAAAACAATTTTGACGGAATTTATACGCAAGTGTAAAATAATAAACACCGTATGTAACCGTAGCTTTGGATATCTCTGATTTTTAACAAAACATTCGTGTTGCTATGATAAGATGAATGATTCGTATTTGGAAGTTACGTTTCGACATGGCCAGCCGATAGCTGCATACTACTATTTGCCGCGTCTGCCCAAAGATAAGAGCCATCGAACAAGGCGAGTTGAGCCGGGCCTCGTGATTGATTTCACTCGAGCTGGAAAACCTATCGGGATTGAGATTCTTGCACCTGATAAGCTAACGTTGGCTGCGTTTAATAGATTGCTCCATGAGCTCGGTTTTCCACCATTGAAGCGTGCTGATCTGGCCCCCTTGATGGCAGCTTAACGGATTTATTACTCTCTGTCTGACTATCTCATGCGGCCGCCGCTTTTTAGCATTGACCGTTCGCCACGAATTTGTTGTTGGAAAATGGGTGATTGGTTTACCATACTGATCGGATCGAGTCTACTGGGAATTCTAATTACCACATTTACAAATTGCATCATATCCCTTAAGACTCTGCACGCTCAACAAAGATTACAGACTCACAAAGCAGCCCTCGATTTCCTTAAAGAGAAAATTGATGAGCTTAGGAAGACTCGATCTAGTCTCTCAGAACGAACCCCCATTAAACCTCTGGTTGAGGCAATAAAATCGCAAGACTCTATGAAACTTATAGGGTATCTCCGAAAAGAAGTGTCCGATTATTACAACGAGGCAAGTTCATATAAAGATATCAGGATCTATTTTTCTTCAGAGAACAGAAAAAAGTTAGATGATTGGATCAAAAGAATTGCTTCTTTCAATACGGAGGTCGGTGAATACTTGCTTGACAACGTTAAAGAGATGAGAATGGCTGAAAAAGTACCAGACCAAATACTTAAGAAGTTTGTTGCGATGGGTGAATCAATGTCGGAATTCAGAACCTTTTTTCTCGATGCGGTAGATAACGAATTGGCATCTGCTGCTGACAAACTCTCGAATTGTGTATAATATAAATTTGAAGCCGAGGATGTCAGGAGGTACGATCATTTATTTCCGGCTGAGTTGATGGTTCTTGGCACTACCATGGCGAGCCACCGCGCCCTGTAAAGTTGCATAGGACAGGCTTGACTGTGAGTGATAGTTTCAGTAGTAAAATCCCGAAGCGGGATTCTGATAACATAAACCCCCAAGCAGGCTTGGGGGCTAAACGGTTGCATATCGGCAGGATAGGTGATACCATTAGTCTTATGGGAAAAATGGTCGGATATATGGTAACATGGACGACGTATGGGACATGGCTACAGGGCGATAAAAGAGGGTACGTGCAGGATGGAAAAATATTGCAGGCAGATACAGGACTCGAAAAGGCAAACAAAAAACTGCAAAGGTCCGAGACCATTCGTCTGACATTGGAACAGAAAAAGGTCGTCGAAGATGCGGTCCTCAAAGAGGCAGAGCGAATCGGGCAGGAAATACTTGCGCTGGCGGTTTGCTCGAATCATATTCATCTTGTGGTTAGTTCGGGTAATGAGTCAATAGAAAATACCGTGTCCCGGTATAAAAATGTGGCGACCAGCGCTTTGAAAAAAACAGGATTAACAAAAAGGATATGGACTCGCGGTTTTGACAAACGGTTCTGTTTCAGTGGCGAGCAGCTTGAGCAGAAAATCGAATACGTTCGTCTTCACGGCAAAACAGGTTAGCCCGCAGGCCTGCCTGCGGGTGAAATATTGAAAGGTATTTATGGTCATATTCGCAATGCACCCAATTTTTGACCGGGTGAGATGGTGATACGAGGCCATAGTAAACGCTCCGGCAATCTTCAAGGTTCTGCGATCCCGTAATCCGAAGACCAAAAAATCTGAAAGGTTATACGTAATCAAAGGATTAACCTTTGATGGAATCGAAATATATACGAAAGGCAAAATCCTTAAGAAAGAAGAAATTGATATTTTCTATGTCCTTATCTCATCCAAAAAGAGCACCGATACTTGAGCCTCTACCTTGTCCGGAGTGCGGAGAAGTTCAAATGACTCGTACGGTAGAGACCTGCAGGCTTGGGGACGGGCTAACGGTCAAGAGGCTTCGCCACTATAAATGCCGGTCTTGTGGCTCTCGTTTCTTCGACGATGATGCAATGCATGATATTCAATCCATACGTGCATCACGGCCGGCATCCGCCGAAAGGCATACTATGTAGAAGCCAGTCCGCTGGTAGCTTTGTGCAAAGCATGGCCTTTTTCCCTTCCACAGATTGGTCAAGATAAAATATCTTTGGCTGCTTTAAGCAGCCAGTCATACCAGTTGTGCATACCTTCGCCGGTTTTGGCTGATATGGGAAAAATTTCAATGCCTTTGTTTAACTTGCGGGCATCAGATTTCATCCGCTCAATATCAAAATCTGCCTGACCGCCTACTGTCAGCAGGTCAATTTTGTTTATAAGTAGCACCTTCGACTTTGCAAAAATGGCAGGATACTTAGCTGGTTTGTCGTCACCCTCCGTGACCGAGAGCACCGTGATTTTGCCAGTTTCACCTAACTCGAAAGCAGATGGACAAACCAAGTTGCCGACGTTCTCAATGAAAATCAAATCCAAATCGTTAAGAGGCAATTTCCCCAATGCACTGTTTATCTGGATGGCTGATAGATGGCACGCACCATTAGTGTTTATTTGAACCACTGGTGCTTCTGTTGCTCTGATTTTTTCGGTGTCTAAGTCAGTTTGAATATCGCCCTCAATCACGCCGATTTTGATCTTGTCCTTTAATTCGCTTATCGTCCTGGTCAGAATCGTGGTCTTGCCCGAGCCGGGAGACGATACCATATTCAGGCATAATTTTTTCTGCTCCGTTAAGATTCGGCTGTTTTTAAGAGCATACTCTTCGTTAGCGCTGAGAATTTTTTTGCCAACCTCGATTTTTTGCATTGTTAGGCCTCTTGAAATTCTATCTCTTCCAACAGCAATGGGGCATCAGGCAGCAATTCAAAGTCCTCACTGCTGCACTTTGGGCATCTCGGCTGTGATAGCTCAACATCAAAATTTTGATTACATTTTTTACATCGACCTTGTATCGACTTATGCTCTATTTCCAGTTTCATGCCTTCGCATGGCGTGCCTTTGGCAATAGCCTCAAAGGCAAAACAGAGTATTTCATCACTGATAGCGTTAAATATTCCACAGCTAATTTTGGCGCCGACAGGTTTTGCATTTTGTTTTGCCGCTTCTTCTGATATGGTCGCAAATAAGCTCTCTGCTATCATTGTTTCGTGCATCAGCATATCCTCGGAAGCTCTCGCCCATACGGCATCTGGACAATCCTCCTTCCGCCGATTTTGGTTATCAGTTCTACCATAGGCATGTCCCTGGTTTCTATAATCTGGCCAATTATACTTGCCTGTTTGCCCAAAGGATGATTCCGACAAATATTCAAACAATCATCTACTGATTTCGGCGAGACAGCCGTAACGAATTTG
>JBHIDV010000068.1:0-10043 GCA_046760285.1 Sedimentisphaerales bacterium | reverse complement strand
CCTCATCCCTTAGGGATGGGGATGGTTTTTCCTCTGGCTAACCACGTACGAAGTGCTTGCTTATGGACTATAGCTTGGTGTATAACCTAATTTCCCCCAGCAGCCCTTCTGGATCCAGTATAGGTCCTCAAAGTCCTCGTTGGTAGCCGGCAGCTGTTTACCGGCAATCGAGGAACCCGGCCGATAGTGGTTCCCAGGGTGTCCACGCTGGCGATGCCTGCCCACCAATATCGTCCAGATACCTTTCCACTTGTAGTGAGCGCTACGGCCGTCTGCAAAAGACACGGTCACCCCGTCACCGTGTCTGACCGGCGGGTCGTTCCACCATGTCTCCTGGTTATAGTGAACAGCGAAACTGTCCGGCGTTACCCAGCCTTCATCAATAAAAACGAGTCGCTTGGTCTTGTGGCGAATGTCCGACATCTTTTTAGCCCATGCGCCATCTTTTGTAGTTCCTTCGCCGGACCTGGAAAGGCCGTTGACGCCATCCATTGCGGCGTAGGTCAACATCTCCCCGCGAGTGCCGGTAGGGCAGCGGTAGACTTTTATGTTCTTGACATATGGCCACAGTGCCCCTCTTTTGATTTCTCTTATTTGGTCCTGCTCTGGTAGTTGGTTGCCGCCCCCATAACCAGAGGCCCAACACTTGCCTACCCAGGGAGTTTCTTTGCTTCGGTATATACCGCCGGCACCGTTAACGATCTTGCCGTCGTTTTCATCGGCATACATAATCCACGCCAGTGTCAACTGTTTCAAATTGTTAAGACAAGCTATGCGTCTGCCCTGCTCTCTGGCTCTGTGTAGTGCCGGCATCAATATCGCCATCAATACTGCAATGATAGCAATTACTACTAAAAGTTCTATTAACGTAAAGCCGCTTCGTTTATGCATAACAGCCCTTCTTCTGTGCATCCTCATTACTTTACTTTTAAGGTCATTTGATATTTCTTAATAAGTGTAGCTTCCTTGTCTGTGTTTAGCAATAATTTTTTTAGCAATTTTTTTGAACAATCTCCTCCCTTTTAGTAGGTCATTCGGTTTGCCGCCGAGAAATAGTAAGCGCAAGATTATATTTATTAAAAACTTGGTGTATATCCCAACTCCCACCAGGTGGCCTTTTGCACCCTGTACAAATCCTCCTGGCCCTCAGGGGTTGCCGGCTGAAGGTGGCTGGAAGGATGAGTGCGGTCACGTGCCTTGCCATACTTTATGGTCTCGGCACCTTTCCACTTCCAGTATTCGCTGTGCCCATCTGCAAGAGAAACGCTGGTACCGTCGCCATGCCGTACCATAGGGTCATCCCACCATTCCAGCTTATACTGATAAACAGCATAACTGTCTGGAGTTACCCAGCCTTCGTCGATGAAAACCAGCCTAAGGGCCGGCTGGCGAATCTGCATCCTCCTTTTAATCAGAAGCTTGTTTATGACGTCCAGCGGGCCTCTGCCCTTAGGATTATTTATCCGGGGATGGCCATTCATAGAATCCATCGCTGCATATGTCACCATCTCTCCCCGAAGGCCGGTGGGACAGCGGTAAAGTTTTATGTTCTTGCAATACGGCCACATCGCTCCTTTTTGGATTTCTATTTTTTGCTGCTCTACCGGCAGTTGTTGTCCGCCTCTGTAATTACTGTGCCAGCACCTGCCTACCCAGGCCTTCTCGCCCGGATGGTCATAACCTGCGTCGCCGCTGACAATCTTGTCGTCGTTATCATCTGCATATATAATCCACGCCAGCGTCAACTGCTTGAGATTATTAAGACAAGCCGCCCGTTTGCCTTGCTCCCTTGCTCTATTCAGCGCCGGCATCAATATCGCCATTAATATGGCAATAATGGCAATTACCACCAACAGTTCTATCAAGGTAAACGCCTTTTGCTTGCTCATAATTAGACCTCTTCTGTACATTCTCAATTGCCTTACTTTCTAACAATTATATCTTATGCTTATCAATCTCTCGGTACATACCTTGGCGAATAGCCTAATCTGCCCCAGACCGCCTTTTGCATCTTATACAAATCCTGGAAGTCCTCCTCGGTTTCAGGTACCATCTGGTGCAAATCGCTTGCAGTACGGCCGGGAACAGCGGCGAGCTTGCCGGTCTCTATCGTTTTCTGGCCTCTGTACTTCCAATAATCAGCGTGTCCGTCTACAAAAGAGACGTTAGTACCATCACCGTGTCGGACAAAGGGTGGGTCCCACCACCGCTCATTAACATAGTGAGTAGCATAACTGTCGGGAGTTATCCGGCCTTCATCGAGAAAAACGATTCTATAGGCTGGGCCCGGTACGCGAATTTCCGTCCTCTTTTTAATCCATAAGACTGTCTGACCTACTCTCACACCCACATTGCCCTTGTAAGTGCCACTCCTTCGAAGGCCATTTATAGAATCGACTATGGAGTACGTCCGCATCTCTCCGCGAACACCGGTCGGGCATCGGTAAAGCTTTTCATTCTTGCAATATGGAAATAAGGCGCCAGCTCTAATAGCTTCAAGTTGGAGGTTTAAGGGCAAATTGATGCCGGTCCAAAAATCCCCGACATCATCGCCTGTCCACCAACGCTCACCTTTATGCCGGCCACCAGTGGGTACAGGCGCCTGCCCATCTCCGCCGTTATATGCCTCGCCGTTGACTATCTTCTCGTCGTTATCATCTGCGTATACGCTCCATGCAAGCTGCAATTGCTTCAGATTGCTAAGACAAGCCGCCCGTTTGCCCTGCTCTCTTGCTCTATTTAGTGTCGGCATTATTATTGCCATCAATATCGCCACAATGGCGATTACCACCAAAAGCTCTATTAACGTAAAACCTCTTCGTTTGTCCATAACAACAGCCCTTTTTCTTATAACGTCTTTTATAGATTCAGCGTCATTCTATCATCTTTATCTATTTTGTGCAATAGTTGTTCTTAGTAATCCTTGAAATCTCTCATCCATAAAGGCCAGTCGCTGGGCAGGACACCGCCCGCTTTGGTCCAGGGGCCGGTCACGTTATAAGTTCGATGCCATTTCAACGTCCATAGCTCTTTAAGTCCGATCTTTCGGGCAGACCAATCGCAAAAAACGCCATTTAAAAATCCGCCGTGCCGGTTCACACAGACGCGCTCCATCTCATTTATATTAGGCCTATCGGGGATGGCCATTGAACTGGATGTAAGTTCCGGCGGCTGGTCGGTGTCTCGCGGCCAGGCATCAACCCACCACATTCCGGTGAACAGGGGTATATTATTTGCACCTCTAACATTCGGTGTCTTGAAGTGCATTATTCTGCCCTGGCTGTCCTTAGTCGGCCGGCCCCAGACGGTCGACGCCCCCGGCGGATGATTACACATCCACCCATTCGGGCCGTAGCTGCCAACATATTCGCCAGTTATCCAGGCATGGTCGTGCCACGCACCAATTTTGCCGCGACCTGAGGGTTTCTTCGCCTGCGGACAGAGACGCAGTTGCGGCTCCGCCTCGTAGAGCTTCATTATCTCCAGGAACCACCATCTACCACTGCCCCGGCCGTTGCCGCTGAGAAAGTAGCCGTTATTTTCATCGCAATACAGCTTCCAGATTAAACCCCACTGACGCAAGTTCGCCTGACAGGCAACTGCCCGGGCCTGCTTCTTCACCCGATTTAGTGCCGGCATCAATATCGACATCAATAGCGCAATGATGGCAATCACCACCAACAGCTCTATCAATGTGAAACCTCTTCGTTTATCCATAATAAACCTCCTTCTGAATCCTCTCGTCGGTAAGCTATATTCTAATCTCTGCATCGATTTTTGTCCAGCGATTTTTCCGATAAAATTATCCGTTTTTCAGAAGATTAACGCAGGTAAAACAGCAGCCTACAAGCAACAACAAGGCTTGTCTGGAGGATTACGAGACGCCAAAAATAATCACCTATCTATTTGCCTGCCAGACACAATATACGGCCATTTCTCAGTGAGAGGTAGAGCCGGCCATAGGCGGCGGCCATGCCGTCAAAGACCGGCGACGAATCAAGTTGATACCGCGCCAGCTCTGTCCCATCAGAGGTAGAGACGGCTATGAGCAGAGCTCGGTGGTCTTCATCACGTTCTTCCAGCGTGTCGCCCGTGTCGGTAAGGGGACCGGCCACGAACAGCACCTTGTCTGCCAGGACCATCGCCCGTACCTGAATCGGCACGGACTTCGTCCATCTCTCTGCGGCCTCGTCCAAGTTCAGGGCAAACAGCCGGTACGCCCCGTCTTGTAACTGGTTCGACCAATGGACATTCGACCGTCCGTACCCATAGACCATCGGCTTATCAAAGACGAGCAATCTACCAAAGACCAGGTCTCTGTCACGCCTGCTGCAGCCGGTCGAGAGCGAACAGTGTGTGCCGAAGATCCAATAGGAACGGTGCGGCCACGAGTCATCCAGAAAACCCGTCAGCGTGAACAGGTGTGGCTTTCCCTTCTCCTGCCTGCCGCCGTGTTTGTCGAAGACCATGTCTCGCAAGTAGATGTAATGGTCGTCACTCGTAAGAATATCACTAAGTGCTCCAGGCATGTAGGCAGGGCCATACTGTTCGGGTTGTCTACCAGTTTCAGGGTCGGGGCTGTAAATTTGTGTTCTCGACAGGACTTTGCCGGTCTGAACTTGGACTCGGCAGAGGTCGATTCCACCATCGAGGTAGGATGACCTACCCGCTGTAAGATACGCCACACCATCTTGGACCAGCACGCTTCCGTGTACAGGTCTTGCGGCTTCGAGTTGGCTGCAGGCCGTTATGAGCCGTTGTTCGCCGGCTGCTCGCAGACGCCAGGCCAAAGCGCCGTCCGAAGTTCGCAGGCAGTATACGTACCCGTCGCGGCACCCAAAGATCGCTCGGTTGGCGTATAGAGTCGGCGGTGAGTCCACGCGGGCGCCCGCCGTGAAGTGCCATACCGGCTGACCCGAATCAGCGTCCATCGCATAGACCCTATGCTCATCCACAGAGGCCACAAACACCCTGCCTTCAGCTACGGTAGGACTGGTGAGCTTCCCTCCGACATTTACCTGCCACCTACGGCGCAGGACGGCGGGCACCGGGTACTGCGTGCAGCCGCTTCGTTGGGCATCGTGCCGATAAGTGAGCCACTCCCGGGGATTTTCGATTTTCGATTTTGGATTTTCGATTGTGCTGTATGCTGGGCCGCGCTCCAGTCTATCTGGCTTCTGACTTCCGACTTCTGCCTTCTGGTGTTCGGACGCGAGGGCATAAAAGCCGGTCAGCTTCGCCGCGATGTAGCACCCACAGGCGTGAGGCGGCGCGTAGAGCAGGCCGTTGCACGGCATCACGCCATACTTACAGACGCCTCTCACCCAACTATGCCACAGGACATCGCCGGTTTGCAGGTCAATGAACTCAACGCCTCTCCTGCCGCCGAGAATATAGCGCTCGGTGGCCTTGTTCTGCCAGCATCGATGATGGTGTCCCGGGTTGTCGGGCTCAATGTGCATCAGCAGCTCGCCTGTGGCCAGTTCACGCTGCGTCACAAAGTACGGGCCCCACGCAGGTCCCCTTTTTCCTTTAATTGGTTTGAATCCGCCCAGCCAGAGCGAGCCATCGATAACGAATGCATCCCGAATATCAGTGAGCAAGGTGGGCTGGGTCCACAGGGTCTTTCCTGTTTCCGCTGACAGTGCCGTTACAGTCTGACCATTGGCACAGATCGCGCTCCTATTGGAAACCACACGCAGAGGAGTAGCCGAAACTGACCACAGTTCTCGTCCTGTCCTCAGATCGAGGCAGACAACGTTTTTGCCGTTCTGATAGAACGCCTGGTCACCGTTGGCGCATAGACTGAGTGTCCTCAGCTTAGCAGCGTCTGCGCCAGTCTTCTTCCAGAGTAAGCGGCCCGTATCGGCGTTGAGAGCAACAACAGCTTTCTCAGCCTTCGCTTCGATCGCGCGAAAGTGATTGACCAGCGGCTGCGCAGTCTCTCTGGCATGCAGAGGCGAGTCCTTGGCCTGTGTAAGCTGTGCCATTTTCTTGAGTTCGGCGACTCGTTCGTCGGTGACGCTTCGGACAGCGAGCAGGAGAATCCTCTTGTGGTATATAATTTCCTCCGTGCCCTGGGTCTGTTCGTAGACCTTGAGGGTTTCTCCCGTTGCGGCGTCAACGGCAGTCAGCGGTGCGTGAAGACCGAGGGTGACGTAGACGCGCTGCCCGACGGCTACCAGCCTTCGCTGAAGTTGACGGGGCGTGGCACCCCAATTGACGATGTGGGGAAACCACGGACTGAAGGGCCGCTTCCACAACAGGATTCCATTGTAGCCATCACGGGCGACAAGATGCCATTGGGCAGATTGGCGGATAGATGCTATGGGAGCCTCATCGGCGATGTAGAAGAGCCGTCCGCCAGTCGAGACCAAAGCGTTGATGCCCGGAATGTGTTCGTGGCTGCGCGTATGCTGCGGCTGGGCAATCCACTGGACGTAGCGAGGTGGCCCGACTACCTCATCATGGGCCACCGCATTTCCGCTGGCATCATGCAAAAAGTGGGTCCACTCGTCAGTATTTTTTGGCTGTGGCTTGACGGTCTTGCTCCAATGGCCGTCTTGCTTCACCCATAGCACGCCGCCAGGAGCCAGCACACGCATCACTTCGGCCATCGTGACATTGCCGAGAGCCTCCGCTACTACCAGGTTCGCCAGGTTTTCTGCGTACGGCAGCCGCCCGCCATCGAACCGCTCGACCGAGACTTTACCATAAAGGCCCAGCGACCAAATATGCTCACGAGCTTTTTCTACATTTTGAGCATCAACATCTAAACCATGAACCAGATAGCTATCATTCGCGTACAATGCCGCGGTGAGTCTTCCATCTCCACAGCCAAGGTGGACAACGAAACCACCGTTAATACCGGCAGCATCCAGGAGCTGCTTGGCTTGTTGTTCTGTCGTAGTCTTTTGAGCCCTCGCCTCTGGTAAGATGCACAACACTGCTAAAAGGCACGTAAGTATTATTGAGATTGACCTTGTGTTTTTCATTAGATTTGTCCTCTCTACTCTGACATACGCTACATTTTCTTGAGGCCGTCTATTCTTGCGAAACCTGTTGCCAATATGTGATAGTTCGATGACACACCGCATTATATTTTCCCTTTGGGTTACAAGCAAGCGAACTGTTCGACCATTGGTAAGATACAAGGGAAAAACGGTAACAGAGCAAAAAAAATAGTCGGCTGAAAGAAATCTTACCGTTTGCATAAGCACTTCTATTTGCAGTAATTAGCTCTGTTTGATTGAAGTCCTATAATAAAATCTTCTGAAAATTTCAAAAAAAGTGTTTTTGTATGTTGACTATGTGGGAGAAAGTGGTAGTATTTCCCAATGATATTTGGGATGGTGGAGAAATAGCCATGCTTTTATTAACAGGTGAATATCAGCACGTTATTGACGCCAAGAGCAGGGTTCTTATTTCGAATAAGCTCAGAAGTCAAATTGATGTCGATGAGCACGGCAGCAATTTCTATCTTGTACTTGGGGCAAACGGCATACTTTGTTTGTATCCTGAAAAATATTTCGAGCAGATAGTGCTTTCAGTTGCACCACGGGCTGCTGCCCCGGATGAGGCAGTGGCGTTCGAGCGGATGAGCTTTGCGTTGGCCAGCAAGGTGGAGCTGGATGCTCAAGGCAGACTGCTTTTGAATGAAAGATTGCGAAAAAGGGCGGGATTGAAAGACCAGATTACCCTCGTTGGTGTTAGAGACCATATCGAGCTATGGAATAATGAGGACTGGGAACAATATCTAACAGAGCATATGGCTCAATACCAGAAACAGATGTCGCAGGCCCGGCAGTTCGTCTTACAGAGGCAGAACAAAGAACTGTGATTTTTGATATGGAGGGCAGCATGACTGAAGTGGGCTCGAACCATTGTCAGGTCGTAAGCGAAAGCCTCGCTGGTAAAAAAGCAGTTGATGAACAAACCTTTGCCTCGCTGGCGGTTCTTACGGAGCGACTGGAGCAATTGAAAAAACTCGGCAAGGCTTTTTCGAGGATTGAATTTTCCCCGGATGTGGAGAAACTTAAAAGCCGGGAAAACCCCTTGCCCGTAGGCTAAAACCTTAAGTAGCGGTGAATGGTTCGAAAGTTGTGCATATTCCGGTTCTTGCGGAAAGGTTAGCCGAACAGATAAACTTACCGCCGGACGGGGTGATGGTCGATGCGACCATTGGACAAGGAGGTCATAGTTTACTGTTCGGCAAAATTTTGGGCCCTGGGGGGGTTATCATTGGCCTCGATGTAGACAGTAATGCCATCCGCAGGGCCCAATTCAAATTAAAAGACCTGGTTTGCAAGGTCATTCTGGCTAACTGCAATTTTTCTCAAATCACCCAGCAAGTCCATCAGCTTGGCATAGAACAGGTTGATTTCATACTGGCAGACCTGGGCGTCAGCTCAGCACAGTTAGCAGATGTCCAGACCGGTCTTAGTTTCCAAACAAATATGCCGCTGGATATGAGAATTGACAAAAGATTAAAGACTACTGCTGCCGATATAGTGAATAAAGCAGACGAAAAATCTTTAGCTGATTTGATTTATAAGTTCGGCCAAGATAGGGCCTCCAGGCGGATAGCACGGTTTATCGTGCAGCAGCGTCGTCAGGCACCGATAGCTACAACCGGCCAATTAGCAGCGATAGTTTGCCAGGCTTTGAAACGGCCCGTAAAAAAGCGAAAACACAGGATACATCCGGCTACGAGAACTTTCCAGGCGCTGAGAATTGCGGTCAATAACGAACTGGAGAATCTGGAGAAGTTTCTTGCTTCGGCGCCAGAGTTGCTCAAGAAAAATGGTTTCATAGCGGTCATTAGCTTTCACAGCCTCGAAGACAGATTGGTCAAGAGCGATTTTAGGAAAAATGAAAGCCAGGGCATTTATAGAATTATCACGAAAAAGCCGATTGCACCGACCGGTGAGGAAATCGCGAAAAATCCACGAGCAAGGAGTGCGAAGCTAAGGATCGCACAAAAAGTATAGTTAATTGGTTAATTTTAGGAAAAGGAAATGGAGTTCTGTTATGACTTCTGATGCCAAAATTGGATTGCTGTTGGGATTGGTCTTTATATTTATAATTGCATTTTTGATAAATGGGCTGCCGAATTTTCGTCATAATACAAATACTAATGAACTGACTACCAATATGACGAGCTTTAAGGATGATTCGCCGGGTATTGGCACCAAAGAGCGTAAAGCCCAAGAATCTCTAAATTGGCCGGAGCTGCTCGAAAAACAAACTTTTGGTGAAGTTCAAACGGCCTCGGAGGCCGAACCGGAGGTTCGCTCGGTAACTCCGCTTCCCCAAAGCACTCAGGTGGCGAAAGAACCGCATGAGATTACCGAAACGCAGCCAGAGACTGCTATGGTTCAGCCTTCATCGGTTAGCACTAAAGAAAATGATGATGAAAAACCTCAGCTTGCCAAAATCACTTGGCCGAAAATCTATGTCGTTAATGAAGGTGATAATCTGGCTAATATAGCTAAGAAGTTTTATGGCCCGCAGGCCGGTAATAAGAGGATAAACATCAACAAGATATTCGAGGCCAATCGTCAGCTTCTAAGCTCGCCTGACGAAATTTATGTCGGCCAAAAACTCATTATCCCACCTCCATCAAACTTGGCGCGGGATGAGAGTAAAACTGATAGTGTCCTCTCCAGGACTTTGTTTGAGAAGGTTAAATCTATCGGCAGGAAACATTTTTCGGTGGAGGGCCGGGCAGATGCGCAAAGCAGATGGTACGTGGTGCTGGAAGGTGACAGTTTATGGAAGATTGCCGCTGAGCAGCTCGGAAATGGTAGTCGCTACAGAGAAATAAGTAAGCTGAACGCTGACATTTTGGACGATGAGGATAATCTCGTCGTAGGTATGCGTTTGAGGATGCCGGCTCGATAGGAATTGGCGTGAGTAAAATAAGTGAACTAAAGTTTGGAGTGCCTAAAATGTTTGCGATTCTCGTTTAAGGTTATGGATGCTCGTATCGACGCTCGTAATAGAAGCTCGAAACACCTTTTTTATCTAGCATCCAGTCTCCA
>JBHIDV010000067.1:0-10149 GCA_046760285.1 Sedimentisphaerales bacterium | reverse complement strand
ATGAATAAGCGGCTGCGTAATGCTTTGAAAGGAATAACGGCCCCGGATGCTGAACGGCGTCGCCGGGCAATGGAACCTTTTGTGCGAGCTACGTTTGAGACATTTTTTAGATATTTGTATCGCTACTTAGGAAATGAGATAGAGTGTGAGGACGTTTTAGAGGATGTTTATGCGGATATATGGGAAAATGCGAATCGTTTACGGGATGTCACTAATGAGAAACAGCTACTGAGGACTGTTTATCTGTATTACATGCGAAAACGCCTAAGGGAAGTTTATAGAAGAATGAATCGGAATTTATTTTTATCACAAAAAAATCTGATAAGTCTTGTTGCCCCTGAATTAGGTGTTCTTGAGATGCTTTCTCAATCGGAGCTTCAACAAGCACTTCGTCGGATGCTAAGCAGGCTCAAGGCACGAGAACGCAGGGCTGTAGAACTTTGGATGGAAGGCGTCTCTAATAGAGTAATCGCCAATGAGCTCAAGACTACGGTCGGAGCAGTCAAAATGCTCGAATTTAGAACCATGCTGAAACTTAAGAAGATGCTATCAGACTACTGTGGCGAAGATTGATTACCAATTTCCTGCAGGAGCAAACGACAATGTTTGAGACAAGTAGAGAAATTCAAGAATTGTTAGTCGATTATGCAGGTGCATTGCGTGACGGCTGTATACCAACTTTTCTGAAGTCTCTTTCGCGTGATGAAGCAGACAAGATTACGACCAGCCGGGAGTTTTGGGATGCCACAGAGATGGTGCGGATCCTTAATAGTGTGGGGTTCGCCGAAAAGGCTGTGACCCCAAATGTGAGCTTATTCATATCCCGCGTCGATGCCGAGATTGCATCTCGATCGAAAAAAACTAAGGCAGTGTCAAGAAGCAAACGCAGTCCCCGTGCTTTCTTGCGAAAGCAAGAGCGCCGGCAAAGCCTGTGACTAAAATCGAGAAGAGGACTGAGAAATCGATATGATTTTGGACTGCTATCAATGTTCATCTTGCTATTTTGAGGATAAAGAGCCTTCCTCGAGGATAGACCCTGCGACCATCTCGCCACCACAACCTAAGATGGTTTTTAGAAACGTGCTGGTAGTCTTTGTCTGTATCGAACTGTACGATAGTAGAGAGGAATTACAAGAGGCTGTAGAGGAATTTGCTTCATTATTAGACCTCATAGGTAAAAGACCGATTGTGCTTTGTCCAAATGTCCATTTATCAATTGACAGAGCGCCGGAAAAGCTTGCTGCTTACTTAGTTAGCGAGCTGGAAAGGATGCTAATCGCGAAAGGTTATGATGTGCACCGCTTATCGTTTGGCTACCATAAGCAATATAGTATGGAATGTAATGGCAACGTCGGCAGCATTGTTGGCAGGAGGTTTTATGGCTCTGAACAGAAACAATTTCTAAGGCTCTTAACTCGGCTTGGTGTTTGTCCTCCAGAGTCCACGCCAGAGGACATGCCTTCTTGGGCGCAAATACTGACCGAACGCCAGCTAAAAGTGTTAGGCAGCCGAAGAGAAACCTACAATGTGGCAAGGAAAATGCTCCAGGACCAGCTCGATACAACAGGCTACAGTGAGCTTTGGACATGTATGTTGTTTGAGGGGGAAAGGCAGCCTATGGAGGATTACCTCAGTACCTTGTATGAAATCATAGAAGATTATTCCGATGTAAGAGTGCACCGTGCGCTAAATTTAAGCGTACCAGGATTTTCCAATGCGGCGCGTTTTCTTTTCCGCAAGTATCCTGAAGCCATAAAATCGGGCAGACTCCGGATTTACAATAGCAAGGTTTCTGACATAGAATTTTTGTTGACCAGAACCGCAGTTCTTCTTGCCTTCCCACAGATACCTCGAAAAGCTGGTTCGCATGCAGGCGAAATATCGTTCGGAATTTACTGCAAAGATGAAGACTTCGCCAAGAACTTGATTCAGTGGTACCGCAGCTTTCTTGTCGATTCACGATTCGGATGGATCCGCACTGAGGCCGAATTAAATGCGACGATCAACGAGTTGGAAGAAGAAATGTTTCAAGATTAGCCTCGGCACCCGTGGCCGAGGCCACCCCTGCCACAGGTGCGGGGGCTAAAGCCCGCCGTTGGCGGTGCCCACCCTACCTTCTGTAAAATACAAAATAGGATTTGTGGATATGGCCTTTTCTGTGGCTGTTGTTGCGGCTTACTTGGCGGTGCTTACATTCGTTGCCCTGCGGGCACGGGCTGCACGGCAGTTTTCAGAGTTTTCATTAGCCGGACGCGCGCTTCCACTGGCACTGGTATTCGGCAGCCTCTGTGCCACGTATGTGGGGCCGGCTTTTTCCATTGGTTTCGTGGGCAAGGGCTTCGAAAGCGGATTCCTTTTCCTGGGCATAGGACTGGCATATTCGCTCCAGAATATCTTGGTGGGACTGCTGGTCGCTCCGAGGCTTCGAGCTTTGAAAGACTGCCATACTCTGGGCGATGCCATAGGACATAAGTATGACCGAAAGTGCCAGGTCGTCGCGGGGATTATCTCTATCGGTTTATGCGCGGCCTTTGCTGCAGTTATGGCTAAGGCCGGTGGAATTGTGTTGACCGATATATTGGGACTTCCGAATTTGCCGGCTGTCATTATCGTTGTCGCAGTGACAGCATTATACACGACGTTCGGAGGCCTGCGGGCAAGCGTGATAACCGACGCCTTTCAGTTCACCGCGTTTGCCATATTGCTGCCTGTTACGCTGCTATTGGTGCTTCTTTTCCATCTTGATGGTGGTGTGGCAACCTTCAACAAACAAGCGTCGGATGCTACTGCTTTGGGCCTTGGGACACAATCGCTTGTTAATATTGTTGGCTTACTGGCAGCATTTTTGCTCGGGGAAACGCTCATACCGCCCTATGCAAATCGAGCGTTAGCGTCCAGAACAACACAGATATCACGAAACGGCTTTCTATTAGCAGGCGTCTTTAGTGTAATTTGGTTTACGGTGATGATTTCGCTTGGTATTGTGGCCCGAAGCATAGTCCCACAAACGACAGATGGTGACCACGTTCTGTTGAAATTGGTTAAAACAAAGATGCCCGAAGGTTATGCGCTTTTGTTGGTAGTATTAGTGTCGGTGGTTATGTCCAGCCTTGATTCGCTACTGAACGCTGGGGCTGTAGCGTTTGCCGAGGATATTGTTAAGCCTTTTGCAAAACTGAAAGATGCGGCTGCTCTGAATATTGGTCGTTGTGCGACCATTATTATTGCTGCTATTGCCGCAGCCGGCGCACTTGCCGTTCCGAGTATCATCGATGGCCTGCTTATCTGCTACGCTATTTGGGCTCCTGCCATTCTGCCTGCGCTGCTCATCGGCCTGTGGGTCAAGCACCCGAAGCCTCTGGCCGGAATCCTATCAATGGGTAGCGGTGCGGCTGTCGCCGTCACGCTATGGGTAATGTTCAAGTTCGTCTTTAATTGGCCGATTGAGGTCTGTGTAGGCCGAATCATTATTCCAGGGCTCGGCTCGGCACTGTTGGCTTATGCATTAGGACATTTCATTATACGTCCCTCGTCTCTCGTCCCTCGTGACTCGTCAGACGAGGGACGATGGAGGACGGACGAACAGGAAGATTAATGATGGAAGTAATCATCTTTGTTATTATAGTGATTGCAGCCTTTTGGGCTATAGCCAGCGGCATTTGGGTTGCAATTGCGTTGGTAAGTGCTATTTCCGCACGTCAAGGCAGACAGGATTCACAGGACAGAAGTCAGTCCACAGGATGCCTTACGGCAAAAGCAGAAGACAGAGGACAGAAAAATTTGATTTCTGAATTCTGATCTCTGTCTTCTGCTATAGGTATCAACATGGGCCAGATGCGTCAGATTATTCACGTGGACATGGATGCTTTTTACGCCTCCGTCGAGCAGCTTGATAATCCTGAATATAAAGGACAACCAGTGATAGTGGGTGGTGACCCTAAAGGTAGGGGGGTCGTAAGTGCCGCATCCTATGAAGCCCGCCAATTCGGCATTCATAGCGCAATGCCCATGACACGGGCAATAAGGCTTTGTCCAGAGCTAATAGTTTTACCAGTTCGTATGGCTCGTTATCGCCAAGTTTCACAACAAGTCCATGCCATATTTAAAAAATACACCCCTTTAGTCGAGTCGGTCTCTCTTGATGAGGCTTTCCTTGACGTGACAGGTAGTACCAAATTGTTCGGTAGCGCTGAGCAGATCGGCCTTGCGATCAAAACAGCAATCAAGGACGAGCTGAAGTTAACAGCATCTGTCGGCGTCGCGCCGAATAAGTTCCTTGCCAAGTTAGCGTCAGGTATGAAAAAGCCGGATGGTTTTGTGGTTATCACAGAGCAAAACAAACAAGAAATTCTTGAACCATTGCCGGTCAGCAAGATATGGGGGGTAGGCAAGGTAACCGAACAGGCACTTCAAGCCCACGCAATACAGACTATAGCTCAACTTCGACAAACACCGTTGGAACAGCTAAAAGTGATTGTAGGTAATTTTGCTCCTGTATTGCTTCAATTAGCTTGCGGCATAGACGAAAGTGAAGTGCAGCCAGCCCGGCAAGCAAAAAGTTTATCCAGTGAGCGGACATTTGCGGCGGATGTTCAGGATGAAGAGGTCCTTCTGGACGCTTTACTTAACCAGGTTGAACAAGTGGGACAAAGACTGCGGGCAGCTAATCTGCTGGCAAAAACGGTAGCAGTCAAACTACGTTATGCAGATTTTCGTACCATCACAAAAAGCTTTACCCTTGGTCAAGCCACCAACACTACTCGAACACTGTGGCAAACAGCTAAGGCCATCTTCCAAATCTGGCAAGCTGAGTCGGCTGGCCCTTTACGGCTGATCGGCTTTGCAGCCTCCGGGCTGATTAAAGAAGATACCAGCCAGGCTTCCCGTGGAGCGGGGTCCCAGCAGCTTTTATTCAACGATCCAAAAGAAGAAAAACAGAAAAGGCTTGACGAGGTAGTAGATAAAATTAAGAATCGGTATGGTAAGGATTCGCTCCGCCGCAACTACGGAGTCAAACGCAAATCTCGGTTGCGGTTGCGCGGCTCGTCTCGTCCAACGTCCAACGCAACCGAAACGAGTCGCGCAACCGTAAGCGATTCCTTTAGCTGAGGATTATTTAATTGTGTCTCCAGAGAAAGCGCCAGCTAAAATCTTGTTGAAACAGTTGGTAATGCGACGTGTTTTGCTGGCACTCTGGCCTTGCGTAGCTGGTGGAGTTTATTTTTTCGGCTGGCGGTGCCTCTTTATGGTGGTTTGGGCAGCGCTGGTTGGCTTTATGGTCGAGCTTATCTTTACACGGCGCCGCGGCGAGCCTGTAACTGAAGCGGTTTTTGTTACTACCACAATATTTGCACTTATTATGCCTTCAACTGTTCCGTTACACGTGTTGACTATTGGTATTGTTTTCGCAGTTATGTTTACAAAGGAAATTTTTGGAGGTTTTGGGCGCAATATCTTTAATCCTGCAATGGCAGGCAGATGCTTTGTCTATGTTTGTTTTCCCATTGCCCTAACCGCCACCTGGGCTCCGGCGGCAGTTGGACCATGGGGGGCTCTGGATAGATGGACCACAGCTCTCAGCTCTGATGCAATAACCAGTGCCACACCGATGACATTTCTAAAAGCAGGCAAAATCGTGTTGAAGATTGATGACACTGCAGCATCAAGAATACCGGCAGATGTAACCGAGGGTCATCTCGAATATGTCAAAAAAAGTGCGTTTTACAGAGCGCTTTTAATCGGAAGAATTAGTGGCACTATGGGAGTGACCAGCGCACTTTTGATTTTGATAGGAGGTATTTATCTTTTCTACACCAAAACGGCCAGCAGGACAATTATTCTCTCTTTAATTATAACCTATGCGGCTTTGAATCAGGTTTTGTATTGGTTTGGCGTTGAGCCTGTCCCTGGTGCATGGCCAGCAGTGCTGGGCGGAGGCTTCTTATTTGGTGCGTTTTTTATGGCGACCGACCCTATCAGCGCCCCGAAAACCGAGCCTGCTAAGATAATTTACGGAATTTTGATTGGCGTTTTTACTACTATCATAAGAAATTTCTCGATATTTAACGGCGGCCTGATGTTTTCTATTCTGATTGGAAATATGTTTGCCCCGATATTGGATTACGCTGTAATTTCATACCGAAGCCCGCCGGCGGTGGATTAGGCAGGCCCGCTAATGCGTCAGAAGCGATGGTTTCCAGTTGTATATATGTTCTTGGTGACAGCTTTTTTCAGTTCGATAGTAATTGCTATAACTAACTTCACAAACGAAAGGGTCAAGGCAAATGAAAGGCTGGCTTTTGAAAAGGCTGTACTGGCCGTTTTGCCCGGGCTTTATGGCGACAAAATGGACAGGTTGGAACTGCATCGCAAATTCGGCGAGCTGGTCACCAAACCGGATGATTTCTCGGCTGGAGCTTATACTCTTCGAGAGGATGGGAAAATAGTCGCTTATGCCCTGCCCATATCCGGTCAAGGGTTCTGGGCTCCAATTAAAGGCGTTATCGGCATAAAGGAAGATAAAAAGACAGTTACAGCAATAGCAATTTATGAGCAGAATGAAACACCAGGTCTTGGCGCCGAGATAGCAAAAACTGCCTTTAGAAGTCAATTTCAGGGCAAAGTCATTTCAACCGGTGCCAAACCACTCCGCATGAAAAGGCCCGGCACTGAGTTAGGCCAAAGTGACGTCCACGCCATTACCGGTGCTACGCAGACCAGCATTCGCTTGGAGAATATAATCAATACTGCACTGAAGCGATGGCAATCGAGATGAGGATATCAGGGTATCAGGAGATCAGGATGCAGGTTATCAGGACATCAGAATATCAGAGAAAAAAATACCCTGGTATCCTGATATTCTGGTATCCACAACCTGATAACCTGGTTGCCTGATATCCTGATAAATAGGCACAGTAGAATGAATCCGACCAGCAGGAAAATCATGGTAGAGGGGTTGTGGCGTAACAACCCTATATTCAAACAGGTGCTCGGTATATGCAGTACGCTGGCGGTGACTAACCTGGTGTTAAATACTGTAGTTATGTGTGTTGCTCTGATATTTACCTTGTCACTAAGCGCGGCGACGGTATCTATTTTGCGCCAGCTTACACCACGTAATATCAGAATGATGGTCGAAACCCTGATTATAGCTTTCTATGTGATTATCGTCGACGTAATACTCAAGGCCTATTGGCCCGAGATGAGCAGTAATCTTGGGCCTTATGTGGGCCTTATCATCACCAATTGTATTGTTATGGGTAGATGCGAAACCTTTGGCAATGCCAATCCACCAGCGCTGGCATTTCTGGATGGATTTTTTAATGCTCTCGGCTACTCGTTTATTTTGTTAATAATTGCTATCTTTCGCGAGCTTTTGGGGATGGGTACCCTATGGGGTTATCCGATGCCGTATTTTAGCAGCCCTTACTGGGACAAATGGATTATAATGGTAATGCCGCCGGGTGCCTTCTTTATGCTCGGCATAGTAACATGGGTGTTTAGGTCAATTCAGTTAGCACGGCAGGAGTAAAGCAAATGAACATAGCACCACAAGTATGGCAGGCGTTTGTAGTTTGTATTTCAGCAGTGTTTACGCAGAACATTCTACTATCTTATTTTTTGGGTCTGTGTCCCTTTCTGGGTGTTTCACGCGAGGTTACCTCTGCGTTTGGCCTGGGCCTGGCGGTTATCTTTGTAATGGCCTCGACATCTTTGCTCAACTGGGTGGCGTACCATTATGTTCTTGAACCGCTGGGCCTTCACTTCTTCCGGTTCATTTTATTCATTATCATCATCGCAGCTTTTGTACAATTCGTGGAGATGGCTATTGAGCGAAAGTCAGAACTTTTGTATCAAAAGCTTGGTGTATTTTTGCCATTGATAACGGTTAATTGCGCTATATTGGGCGCATCAGTTTTTATGGTAATTCGTGACTACGGTTTCATAGTGACCATCGGATATGGACTCGGCAGTGGAATCGGCTGGTTCTTAGCAATAATCGCAATGGCAGGTATCAGACAAAAATTGGCGAATGACAGAATCCCCAGGGGGCTGGCCGGGCCAGGAATAACGCTTATCATAGCTGGCTTGATGGCGCTGGCATTTATAGGGTTTGCTGGTGTACTGCAATAGCTTTTATGTTGTGACTGTGCCGGCTGTGGCCAAGCTGCAAGCCGGACAGAGGACAGAGGACAGAGAACAGAGGACAGAGAACAGAGGACAGAGGACAGAAGACAGAATTCTGTTTTCTGACTTCTGCCTTCTGTATTCTGACTTCTTACTTCTGACTTTTGCCTTCTGATATCCATATTTTAGGCACTTTAGGCACTTTTTGGCTTGGATAAATGCTTCTTTCATTACTGATATCCGTTACAGTAGTAAGTTCAATAGGAGCGGGTTTAGCCGCGGCTTTGACCATCTCCGAATATTTTTTTGCCAGTTATGGCCCATGCGAGATAATCATTAATGACCAGCGCAAGCTGACCGTTGAAGGCGGCGAAGACCTGCTTTCGATGCTGACTGCGGAAAAGATATTCATCCCCAGCGCCTGTGGCGGCCGAGGCACGTGTGGATTGTGTAAGCTCAAAGTGCTACAAGGTGCAGGGCCACTGCTGCCGACGGAAGAACCTTACTTAGACGAGCAGGAAAAAGTTTCAAATGTTCGGCTTGGGTGCCAAGTAAAGGTTCGCAACAATATCAAGATTGAGATTTTAGAAGAGCTTTTAGCCATTCGCGAATATACTTGCAGGTGTGTCGATATTGTGGACCTTACATACGATATTAAGCAGTTTCGATTTGAGCTTATAGAGCCGAACACAATGGACTATATTCCTGGACAGTATGTTCAGCTTCTTACGCCTGTCTATGAAAAAAGCAGCGAAGAAGTGTATCGGGCATATTCGATGTCATCGGATTGTGCTGATAAGAGTATTGTTGAGTTTATTATCCGATTGGTACCGGCAGGAATTTGTACCACGTATTGCTTTGAGTACTTAAAAGTTGGCGACCAGGTAAAACTTAACGGGCCCTATGGAGACTTCCGGCTATCAGACACAGATTCACCTATAGTTTTTATAGCAGGCGGTTCAGGTATGGCGCCCATTAAATGCATCTTGCACCAGATGAACAATGACGATATAAAGCGCAAAGCTACATACTACTTTGGGGCAAACACGGTCAAAGATATGTTTATGGTAGAACTGATGAGAGCCTTTGAAAAGGAACTTTACGATTTTCGTTTCGTGCCGGCTGTGGCCAAGCTGCAAGCCGGACAGAGGTGGGACGGACAGGTTGGACTGATAACCGAAGTGGTGCAGCGGGATTTGAAAAATGCGGCTGAATGTGAGGCTTATCTTTGTGGCAGTCCAGGGATGATTGATGCGGCAATAAAGGTCCTGGTTGGTCTTGGAACGAGTGAAGAAAAAATCTTTTATGATAAATTTGAATAATAGAGAATCGAGAATGAAAGAATCTCCGCAAATGCAGAAACTAAATGATCTCTTGCGGTCATCCAAACTGGTCGCAGGCGGATTCATGGGCAGTGACACTCGCAGCGTATCTGAAATTATAGACGCTGATGCCGCGCAGCTTGCTAGATTCGGCTTTACAGCCAGGCAAGTGGCAGCGAGGATGCAGCAAATTACTGATGTTGCAAAGACTGCTCTGGGCAATTGGGTCAAGATAGATGATAAGCGCCAGGCACAAGTACAAGAGGCTAAAGGAGCCATAGTATGCCCCTGGCCGCACCCGGGACGATTTACCAAGAGAGTTACAACCGTCAATCTTATCGAGTCTGACAAGAGCATTTATTGGTCAGACCTAAATATCCATTTAATTACCCAACATGGCTTTTTCGAAGGCAAAGGCTCAAATTTTCGAATTGAGCCGGAGATATTGACAAAGATTATATTTTAAGTTTGGTTAATTCTTTGAAAGCTAAATGCTCGATACTCGACGAGAATCGAGAATTGAAAATCGAGTCCATTGAATTTGGAGGCTTTATTCTTTATAATGAACCTTTTGGTAAGTTTCACTGTAGAAATTATTGAAATGCTAAATTGAGTAAGCGGATTGTGTACAATGAATAGCAAGATATTTGTAGGTGTACTTGTTATTGTGGCCTTTATCGTAGCCATTTTTGCTCTGACA
>JBHIDV010000066.1:0-10260 GCA_046760285.1 Sedimentisphaerales bacterium | reverse complement strand
CAGATGAAGAGCTTGCCGGCGGGATTTAATGGTTGTAAAATACTTTTTATCACAGATATGCATATAGAAAAGATTGGTTGTTTGGCCGACAGGATTGTTAGCATTGCCAGGCAGGAGGACTATGACTATTGTATTCTTGGGGGCGATTACAGTTTCGGATTCGATATAAGCAATCCAGCAATAAGACAACGGTTGAGTGAGGTCCTTGAGTTCTTAAAAGAGAAGTGCAGAGTTTTTGGAATACTTGGTAATCATGATGAGTACCAATGTGCTGAAATATTGAGTAGGTTTGGTGTGGAAATGCTGATAAATGAGCATGTGTGTTTGGAAAAAGAAGGGGATAAGATGTACCTTGTGGGAGTGGATGACTACCACTTCTTTCGTGCTGCTGAATTGAAAGAGGCTGGGGCAGGGATTCCCAATGGCGCCTTTAGGATTATCATTTCACATTCACCGGAGTTATATAAGGAGGCTTCAGCGGCAGGCTATTCGCTATATTTAGCTGGTCATACCCACGGTGGACAGATTTGCCTTCCGGGCAGTATAGCAATAGTTGCTAATGCTCGCGTACCTCGGAAGATGGTTAAAGGAAGATGGGAGTATAGAGGGATGGCGGGATATACATCGTGCGGAGCAGGAGCATCAATAGTGCCTATGCGATTTTTCTGTCAACCAGAGGTGGTGTTGCTTACTTTGAGAAAAGATGCTCATACTTGACTTTAGTGCTCGCAGGGCTTAAAATTCCCAAGTTAAGCTAAACCCCGTTAGAAGCAAGACGACGCTTTCTAACGGGGCAAACGCGTAAGGAGGTGCGTATGGACTTAAAAGGCGTAATTCTTGCTGGTGGCACAGGTTCGCGGCTGATGCCTCTGACCAAGGTCACCAATAAACATCTGCTTCCTGTCGGGCAAAAACCTATGGTCTATTACCCCATAGAAAAGCTAACCTCTATTGGCATTGAGGAAATCCTGATCGTAACCGGCATCGAACACATGGGCGACGTAGTTAGCCTGCTGGGCTCCGGAAAAAACTTTGGCTGTCGATTTACATACAAAGTTCAGGATGAAGCAGGCGGAATTGCTCAGGCCTTAGCTCTGGCGGAAAACTTCGCGCACGACCGGCATCTGGTTGTTATTCTTGGCGATAACATCTTTCAAGCGAGTCTTAAAGATTACGCCGATGAATTCATCGCTCAGAAAACCGGTGCCAGAATACTTCTCAAGCAGGTTCCAAACCCACAGCGCTTCGGCGTGGCAGAATTCGCCAATGATAGGATTATTAATATTGAGGAAAAACCGGAAAAACCAAAATCGGATTATGCAGTAACCGGCATATACTTTTATGACCCTTCCGTATTTGACATTATACGGCAGCTTAAGCCCTCAGCTCGTGGCGAGCTTGAAATTACCCACGTCAACGACGCTTATATTAAAAAAGGCCAGTTGGCTTATAATGTGCTCGAGGGCTGGTGGACAGACGCTGGGACATTCGAATCACTCACCAGGGCTAATGAGTTGGTCCAGAAGGAGCCGCCGGAATGACGTATTGTGTATCGCGTACTAATTAACCAATTAACTATTTAACCAATTCTTAGAATGAAATGAATGTTAAACAGACGAGCCTGAAGGGTGTGCTGGTGTTGGAGCCAGATGTGTTCGCTGACGAGAGAGGATTCTTCTTAGAGACCTACAATAGCGCGCGTTACCAGGACGCTGGTATCCGGGTCAGCTTTGTGCAGGACAATGTTTCATTTTCCAAAAAAGGGGTTTTGCGCGGCTTACATTTTCAATACCCTCAATCACAAGGTAAACTGATTCAGGTTTTATTAGGCCAGGTTTTAGATGTCGTTGTTGATATTCGGGTAGGCTCTCCGACATTTGGTCAGTGGGAAAGCTACGTACTATCTGATGCAAACCATAGCCAGATTTATATTCCGCCGGGTTTTGCTCACGGATACTGTGTGACAAGTGAAACAGCGCTTTTCTCATACAAGTGCACCGATTTTTATAATCCGGTTACTGAAGGGGGCATCATTTGGAATGACCCTGACCTTAATATCGATTGGCCGATAAAAGAGCCCATTTTATCACCAAAAGATGCGGACTATCCCAGACTTAAAGACCTTCCACAGGACAAACTGCCACATTTCGAGGGTCTCTGATGGTGACTAATGATACAAGGATTACCATTTTGGGTGGCAGAGGTATGCTTGGCTGTGATTTAGCCTCGGCCTGCCGGCAGCAAAGGCTTAATACAGACGTTTACGACCTGCCGGAGTTTGATATCACAAATTCCAGCCACTTACAGCAGGCTGTTTCCAATGCCCGGGTGATAGTGAATTGTGCCGCCTATACAGATGTCGATGGCGCCGAGAGCGAAACCGAGCTGGCATATAAGGTCAACGCTGAAGCGGTAGGGCGGCTGGGTAATCTGGCAAGAAAGGCAGGCCTGTGGGTTTTACACATCAGCACGGATTTCGTTTTTGACGGTAAATTAGATAGGCCCTATGTGGAGACCGATCTGCCAAATCCTATAAATGAATATGGCAGAAGCAAATTGGCTGGTGAGCAGCTTTTAGTTGAAAGTGGCGGCAGCTATTGTATAATGCGCATTCAATGGACCTATGGCTTACACGGCAATAATTTTGTAACCAAGCTAATCCAACGTGCAAAGGCTGACCAAACTTTAAAGGTGGTCGATGACCAGATTGGTTCGCCAACGGCGACGGCCGAAGTAGCGAAAGTAATTTGTAATCTGTTGCCGAAAAAGCCACAGGGCGTATTTCATTTTGCCAGTTCCGGCTATGTCAGCCGATACGAGATGGCGAGGTTCGTATTTGACCAGCTTTCGCTGGATGTCAACTTATCGCCGTGCAAAACCAGTGATTACTTCACTGCTGCTGCCAGGCCGCTAAACAGCCGTTTCGATTGCAGCAAAATTAGGGCTTTGCTGAATGAATCTATCGAGCCTTGGCAAGGCCCATTAGAGCATTTTTTGAGGCAATTATGAGAAGGCTTCTGGTTACGGGGGGTGCAGGATTTATAGGAAGCAATTTCGTACGGATAGTGCTTTCGGAGCATCCTGATTGTTTTGTGGTCAATCTCGATAAGCTAACCTATGCCGGCAATCTTGAAAACCTTGTTGGTTTCTTAGACCATCCTAACCATAAATTTATCAAAGGTGACATTTGTGATGGGCGGTTGATAGAACGAATCATCGATGAGCACCAAATAGATACGATTATTAATTTCGCTGCCGAAAGTCATGTGGACCGTTCGATCACTGAGCCGAAGGTTTTTATCCAAACCAACGTTACTGGCACATTAACTTTGCTCGAAGCCGCGCGCGATAAAAAGTTGGAGCGTTTCATCCAGATTTCTACCGATGAAGTGTACGGCGAGCTGGGACCTGAAGGCAAATTTAATGAACAGACACCGCTGAGTCCAAACTCACCGTATTCAGCGAGCAAGGCTGCCGCCGACCTGTTGGTCGCGGCTTTTGGCCACACCTGGGGTGTAAAATATAATATCACCAGATGTTCGAACAACTATGGCCCATACCAGTTCCCGGAAAAATTGATCCCGCTGATGATTAACAATGCCCTGAACGATAAGGAATTACCTGTTTATGGCGATGGCTTATATGTGCGGGATTGGCTATATGTGTATGACCATTGCACCGCTATTTGGCAGGTGTTGCAAAAAGCGCCGCCGGGCCAGATTTATAATATTGGCGCAAGTTGCGAAAAGACAAATCTGCAAGTCATCGAGGTGATACTTAAGCGATTGGGTAAACCAAACTCGCTGATTAGACATGTGGCCGATAGGCCTGGACACGATAGGCGATACGCCATTGATGCCAGCAAGATAATAACAGAGCTTGGCTGGCGGCCATCGGTTGATTTTGAAGAAGGTATTTATAAAACTATAGATTGGTATCTTCAAAACCAACAGTGGCTCAGCAACGTAATCTGCGGCGACTACCAGAAGTATTATGAGTCGATGTATGGACAGAGGACAGAAGACAGAGGACAGAAGACAGAATTCTGACTTCTGTTTTCTGACTTCTGAATTCTGATGATTAAAGGCAAAGCAACAATATGTATAGTAAATTATAAGACATTAGACCTTACCAGATTATGTCTGCGCAGCGTGCGCAAATTTACTAAATATGCGTATGAGGTTATCGTTGTTGATAACAATTCACAGGACGAATCTTCAGAGTATCTCCAGCACTTGAGCTGGATTCGGCTAATTGAACGGCGGGACATGGACAATCCAGGCGGCTATGCCCACGCTGCGGGACTGGACCTGGGTTTGGCAAACTGTAATACTGAATTTTTTGTCTCGTTGCACTCGGATACGTTTGTCCAGAAGGAAAATTGGCTCGGTGACCTGATTAGATACTTTGGTGATGACGTAGATGTAGCCTGTGTTGGCTCCGGCAAAATCGAATTACAGCCTTCGTGGAGGATTTTGCTCAAAAAAGCAACTGACTTTAGAACCTTCAAGCGTGAACTGCTTCGGGAGCCGGACCCTATCGGCAAATTCCGCTACTACAATCGGACTATATGTTGTCTATATCGAACAGACATCTTACGCCGGGAAAACCTTTCATTTCTTATGGACAGAGACAAAGGTCTAACCGGCGGTAAGAAATTATATTTTGAGTTAGTCGATCGTGGCTATAAGACGGTTGAGCTGCCCTCCTCTGTAATGGGTCAATACGTCATACATCTGGCCCACGCTACACAGGCTGTTAACCCACAGGAATTTACTTTGCGGAAAAAAACAGTAAGGAAATACAATCGAATTATTGATAAAGTGATGTCACGTGCGCTAGTTCAGAACATACTTATGGATGAATCGTTAGATCGGTAGCAAAGGGAGTATGCTAAAAAGATATGCCACTTTTTTCTCCTTGCTTCGCTCAGTTATTGACATAGCGGTTATTGTCTGCGCCTGGATTACGGTTTACTATTTTCGATTTTATTCAGGTTTATTCAGTGCCCCGAAGGGAATTCCACAGTTCAAGAGACATCTAAATTTGGCGTTGCCCGTAACATGTATCTGCTATTTAGGCTGCTTGCTTACCGGGCTTTATAGGCCTAAACGGATGAAGGGTATGTTTAGCCAGCTTGCAGATACCATCAAAGCTACTATCCTTGCTGGCTTGTTTCTGCTGGCTTTTCTTTACTATCTTCAAGGTGTTCCTTACTCGCGAAAGCTTCTAATAATCTTTATGTTTGTGCTATTTGGTGGGCTGGTTCTTTCACATCTATTTACCATGTCCATAATGCGATATTTGCGGGCAAAAGGTTATAATCTCCGCTATTATGTCGTAATAGGGGCAGGGAAGAAAGGCCAGCAACTGGTTCGCGATATCGAGCAAATGGCTCACTTGGGATTAAAATGTCGATTCTTTGTGGATAATGACCCTCGTCGTATTGGTACTGAATTGTTGTCTGTGCCGGTATACGGCCCTATCGAAAATTTAATCGAATTGGTTAATCCTAAAGAGATAGATGAAGTTTACCTTACCCTTAGTGGGGCGCCAGCTCAAGCAGCCTATCCACTTTTGGAACGTCTGCAGTGGGCAGGTGTTACCGTGCGCATCCTTCCGGATTGGGGTTCTCTTACTTCCATAAGCCAGCCCACAACTGTAACCATAGGTTCTCAGGTTCTTTTTTCCGCTGCAGATTCTCCCTTAGACGGTGTAAACGTGGTACTAAAAGAATTCTTTGATCGCGCTGTTGCTTTCGTGCTGCTGATGATATTGGCTATTCCTATGGGTGTGATAGCGCTGCTGATTAAGCTGACTACTGGAGGACCGGTGTTCTACAAACAAACCAGAGTCGGCTTAGATCAGAGAGAGTTCGAGATACTGAAGTTTTGCACCATGAGAATGGATGCAGAAAAGGAAAATGGTCCCTTGCGGGCCAAGTCAAATGACCCGAGATGTACCCCCATTGGTAGTTGGCTTCGCCGAACAAGTCTTGATGAGATACCTCAGCTTATAAATGTAGTAAGGGGCGAGATGAGTCTGGTGGGCCCTCGGCCGGAGCGGCCGCTCTTTGTAAAACAGTTCTGTGAGGAGTACAGAAAGTATATGCTTAGACATAAGGTCAAGGCTGGAATGACCGGATGGGCACAAATACATGGCTTCCGCGGCGATACTTCTATAAGTAAAAGATTGCAGTACGATTTATATTATGTGAGAAACTGGTCTTTGGGACTCGATATTTGGATTTTACTGCGGACACCCTGGCACATTATAAAAGGCAAAAATGCGTATTAAAAGTGCGACTTTCCAATCCGATAAAAATAAGGATAGTATTCATCTTTTAATCCTGCTAACAATTACCTTGTGTATTGGTGTATATCTTATCAGTACGACTGTCCTTATCGCAAAAGATGGAGTAACCTTTATAGAATATGCCCAGAAACTGAGCTCTGATGCAATTGCCGTGATGGTGAGCGAAGATCAACACCCTGGTTATCCCTTCCTGATTCTTACAGCACATCGAATGGCGAAAATAGCTTCTGGCAGCGCATCTATTTGGAGCTGGATTTATTCTGCGCAGTTTATGGCATTAGCATTTAGGCTGCTCACGGTAACAGTGCTTTATTTCGTGGGTAAAGAAATTGTAGGGCCGAAACTTAGCTTTCTGGCTATCTTAATTCTTATTCTGCTGCCTAAGCCCGCTGGATATGGAAGTGATGCTCTCAGCGATTGGCCATATCTTTTCTTTCTGGCAAGCGGTTTTCTGTTATTGATACGTGGAGCGCTAAATAAAAAATGGTGGCAGTTTGGCTTTGCGGGACTGGCTGCCGGCTCAGGATACCTTGTTCGGCCGGAATGCGCCCAGTTGGTGGTATTCGGTTCTTTGTGGACGGCCTGGCAGCTATGGGGGGCTAAACGTACTATAGCCAGAGACAAAGCAGTGTTTATGCTGGCCCTGTTGCTGGTGGGTTTTTTCATTCCAGCGGTACCATATATGAAATTAAAAGGTGCGATATTTCCCAAAAAAGATGTTGGTCAATTTGGATTCTCGATTCTGGATTCTCGATTCTCGCCGAACATCGAGCATCAAGTATCGAGTTTTGCCCCCAAAAATATGGCAAAGGCTTTCGATGAATTGATTGAAGAAATCGGTGATACGCTGATGTGGTTTTTTGGCCCGGCTTTATTATTAGGCGCGTACGAGTATTTCAGACAGCGAAATTGGCATAAGCCGCAGAAGTTTTTTACCGCAGTTCTGATTGCGTTAAATGTAGCTTTGATGATATGGTTGTTCTGCAAATACGACTATATAAGTGGAAGACATATTTTACCGTTAGTAGTTTTTACCATTTTCTTTGTGCCGATTGGATTACAGATATTTGGGAATTGGCTCAGGGCCATGTTTTGTAAAAGCCGATTGGAAAGCAATCAAGATTCGCATTTATGGTTTTCTACTTTGGTCATAGCTGGTTTGGCTATATGCACTCCCAAGTTGCTCACCCCTATACGCGCAGAAAAACACAGTTATCGCGAAGCGGCCCGATGGTTCGCAAACCATACCGACCAGAAAGATATTATAGCGGTTCCTGATGCTCGTATTAGTTTTTACGCCCAACGCGAAGGGTTAAACTGGACTGCCGGGCAAATTCCTGAGCAAGCTCAATATGCTGTCAGAATATTTGAAGAGGATAACCAACCAACAGTACCTGAACAGTTAGGAAAAGTAGAATACAAATACGTGGATAAAAAAAATGAAAGGGTTAGTCTTGTCATATATAGAAAGCAGCCGTAAAAAAAACCATTTAGGTAGAAGGAATTATCTATTCCTAACCTGGGCGATGGCGATAACAGATTTTAAGATTAAATATGACAACTCCATATTAGGGTACCTGTGGAGTTTGCTTAAGCCGTTGTTGATGTTTGGCACTTTGTATCTTGTGTTTTCGGTATTCGTCAGATGGGAGGTTGAAAATTATAGACTGTATCTTCTCTTGGGTATTGTCCTTTGGAACTTTTTGTCTGAAGTAACGTTAAATAGCATGGTCTTATTAGAAGGCAAAGCATCCATACTTAAAAAAATCTATTTTCCACGTTGGATCATCGTCATAGCATCTTCCTTGACCTCTCTGCTCACTTTGCTACTCAATATAGGCGTGTTTTTTCTGTTTTTTGTTTTTTCCGGCGTCCATTTTCAAACCAGAGGATTGTACCTGATTGTTTATTTAGCTGAGCTCTATATACTTGTATTAGGTCTGGCTCTTTTATTATGTTCGGTATTTCCGAAATTTCGGGATGTTCATCACATCTGGGAAGTCTTTGTTCAACTTGGTTTTTGGGCGACGCCAATTATATACCCGATTTCAATCGTGCCGGACAAATATCAGCGGTTTATATTCTTAAATCCTGTGGCCAGGATTATCCAGGGCTGTAGAGACGCGCTAATTGGGCCAAGTAGCGAGCTCTTAGGTTTAACAAACCACATTATCATAATCTCTGTGGCAGCCTGTTTACTTATGATAGGTTTGGCCATGTTTAATAAATTATCACGCAGCTTTGCGGAGGTGCTATGATAGCCCTTGAACAGGTAACTAAAATATTTCGCTTGCCACATGATAGAAGAACTACTTTGCGCCAGAGGTTTGTCAACGTTCTGAGGAAAAACACTTATGAAGAGCTTTATGCCTTGCGCGATATAAACCTGAAAGTGACTGAGGGTGAGTTCTTAGGGATAATAGGTAAAAATGGTGCGGGTAAATCTACATTGCTAAAAGTCATAGCCAGGGTGCTCGAACCAACATCAGGGACGGTATCGGTCAATGGAACTGTAGCTCCTTTTCTTGAGCTGGGGGTGGGCTTTCAAGGAGAACTTACGGTGAAAGACAACATTCTTCTTTATGGTGCTCTACTGGGTATGTCGCGGCAAGAGATTGATAGAAAGTATGGCTGGATAATTGACTTTTCCGGATTGGAAAGGTTTGTTGACGCAAAGTTGAAAAATTTATCGGCTGGTATGCAGGTTCGGTTAGGGTTTTCCATTACCGTAAGTGTTGAAAGCCCGATAGTGTTGGTGGATGAAGTCTTGGCGGTAGGGGATATTGATTTCCAGCAGAAATGTTATAATTGCTTTGAGAACTTTAAGAAAGATGGCCGAACGATTCTATTTGTAAGCCACGATTTAAACGCCGTTGAAAAATTCTGTGATAGAGTGATCCTTTTAGAAAATGGAAAGATCGAAGCACAGGGAGGTTCAGGAGCAGTTATAGACAAGTATCGGGGAAACAGAACCAGCAAAAAAGAATAGAAACTCTGTTTAGAGAATATTATAATTGTTCGGATTACCAACTCTTTCCTTAAAGCGCTGGCACAATAATCGTGTCAATAAATATACGAATCCCCAAATTTGGGTTGCCCCGAGGAGAATGAAGGATGTTATAACTCAAGATACTATTTGCCGGTTGGAACAATTGACACCAGTTTTGAGAACTACGGAAACTTATGAAAAAAAAAGTTGGTATTCTGTATGACAATATTAGCGGCAACATCGGCGATTTGGCAATTGGTATAAGTGTCAGGAGAATGTTAGGTGACCTTGGGATACAATTCGAAGAGCTTGTGCCGGGAAGATTTAATCAGCGAGACTATCAAGCAATAATTGTTGGTGGGGGTTACCTTTTACGACCTAGTCCAGATTTTTTCTATGATAAGTTCAAAGTTCCTGGCCCTCACATTCTTAATAGCTGTGGAATATGGAGAAATCCTGACGACCTTGAATACCTAAATGATTATCTTTATATCAGCGTCAGAAGTCAGGGGGATAAACGAAAGATTTCTTATCTAACAAATGAAGTTAAGGTAGTTCCGTGCACAGCAATGCTTCTCAACGATTTGACTAATGTTGGCCTAAAAATTTGCCAACCAAGCGTTGGAATTAACCTGGGACCGGGATTAATAGATGACACGAGGTCTCTCATTCGGTATTTATCAAAACTTCGTTTCCACATTTACCTTTTGCCTATTACTCATTACAATTATGATTTTAAGCATCTGGCCAAACTACGTCAGCAAGTGAAGAATTCCACACTGCTCCCGGTTTTGAAAGCTGAGGAGATCTTCACTGTCATTGGTAAGTTTGATTATTTTATATCTGCATCCCTACATGGTGCCATTTTTTCATATGTTCACGGAGTCCCTTTTACGCTGGCTGAACTACAAGACAAAATGAGTTTCTTTATGGAAGAAAGAGGCCTTGAGGAATAC
>JBHIDV010000065.1:0-10266 GCA_046760285.1 Sedimentisphaerales bacterium | reverse complement strand
CTTTCGGCAGTTAGGCAGGATGGCCAGGTTCTCCTGCCTATGCGGTTCGATTTACTTCTGTTTTGGTGGGGCAAACCGCAACCCTACGATTTTGGTTGTTTGTCACGTATTTTGCGGGAAAAAGTATTCTGTCAGTCGAACCATTCGTCTTTGGGGTCGAAGGCGGGGATACAGACGTTGACGATTCGCATCCTGCCTACCGCACGATGCCGACAGCCCGGCTTGATTAGAATGGTAGTCAGAGGTTTTACGGGCACGACTTTGCCGTCGAGTTCTGCGTATCCATCGCCCTCAAGGATAAGGTAAATCTCGGTGAGTTTTTTGTGATAATGCACTTGTGCTTCTTCGGTAATTTCAACCATATGTAGCGTTGCTGTGGGGTTGTCCGGGCTGACAAACGCCCGCTGCGCATATCCGCAAGGGCAGCTCTGTACATCGATTTCATCAAAGTGTGCAATCATATAATTTGCCATCTTCCTAACTCCGTAAAGAACGAAAAACTATTGAAATCTCAATTTGCTTGGTGTATATTCTGCCAAAGTGCGGCAATTTAATCAAGACCATAAGGAATTTGTACGGGAGCAGTTACGATGAGTTCAAAACCTAACGCTATTGTAGCCCAGTCTGGCGGGCCGACCGCAGTTATCAATTCCAGCGCCTGCGGCGTAATCCAGGAAGCAATCAAATCAGGCAAAATCGGACGCGTCATAGGTGCAGTCAACGGCATATTAGGCGTCTTAAAAGAAGAACTCTTCGATATCTCGGCTGAAAAACCCGAGACTATCGAGGCATTAAAACAAAGCCCGGCGGCAGCTATCGGCTCGTGCAGATACAAGCTAAAATCACTCGAAAAATCCAAAGCAGATTTCGACCGGGTACTCGATGTCTTCAAAGCCCATGATATCCATTACTTCTTCTACGCTGGCGGTAATGACTCGATGGATACCGCTGATAAGGTCAACAAGTTAGCCGCCGACGCCGGCTATGAGCTGGTTTGTATGGGCATTCCCAAGACGGTCGATAATGACCTGGCCTTCACCGACCATTGTCCCGGCTATCCCAGCGTAGCCAAGTATGTCGCAACTTGTGCTATGGAGGCAGGCCGAGATACCGAGGCACTCTATACAACGGATACCTGCACGATTTTGGAAGTGATGGGAAGAAATGCCGGCTGGATAGCTGCAGCAACGGGTCTGGCGCACCGCAACGCCGAAGACGCACCGCACCTTGTTTATATGCCTGAGGCGGCATTTTCGTTCGATAAACTGGTTAACGACGTCCAGGAAGTGCTCAAAGAATTTGGCAGAGTCTTTATCGTTGCAGGAGAAGGACTTAAGGATGAAAAGGGCGAGTATATTACCGCTGATAGTGGTGCATTTGCCAAAGATAGTTTCGGCCACGTCCAGCTCGGCGGCGTAGCAGACATGCTCAAGGCCGTAATCGAAAAAGAAGTGAAGATAAAGGCACGCTTCAACAAGCTCGGCACTAATCAGCGAAGTGCTATGCACTTTGCCTCGCTAACCGACGTCAACGAGGCCTATATGTGCGGCCAAATGGCGGTACGGTACGCGCTGGAAGGGGTCAACGGCAAAATGGTAACTCTGGTTCGCGAAGAAGGTCCAGAATACAAATGCACGACAGGACTGGCGGAGTTGCGCGACGTAGCCAACGGCGAAAAGAAAGTGCCTAAAGAATTCATAAATGACCAGGGCAATCATATCACCGATGCCATGCGCGATTATGTTCGGCCTTTAGTGCGAGGCGAAGCGCCCATAAAAATTGGAGACGACGGCCTGCCCGTATTTATGAGATTCGAGCGAAAACCTTTAGATAAAAAACTACCGAAATATATGTAATACCACCAAAAATCGGTTAGCCCCGCGATTTTATCGCGGGGTTTCACCCAACAAGGAACAAAAAATGAACAAACTTTTTGACATCAAAGGCAAAGTTATCGCTATTACCGGTGCCGGCGGTGTTCTTTGCGGCACTATGGCCAAGGCACTCGGTAGTGCCGGAGCAAAAATCGCCGTTCTGGACATAATCGAAAACGCTGCGAAAAAGGTTGCCGACGAAATCAAGTCTGAAAATGGCCAGGCTATTGCAGTTAAATGTGATGTGCTGGACAAAAAGACTCTCCAAGTCGCCAAGGAAAAAATCAAATCCGAGCTTGGCGAAATCGATGTGTTGATTAACGGGGCCGGCGGCAACAAAAAAGAGGCCACCACCTCGCCGGATTTATCTTTTTTCGATTTACCTGCCGATGCAGTGCGGTTCGTATTCGACCTTAATTTCATCGGCACGTTATTGCCGACACAGGTTTTTGCCAGAGAAATGGCTGAAAAAGGCGCCGGCATAATACTAAATATTTCCAGTATGAGTGCTTTTCGTCCCTTGACCAAGGTCTCTGCATATTCAGCCGCCAAAGCAGCCGTGAGCAACTTTACGCAATGGCTGGCAGTGCATGTATGCCAGAATTATTCCAAGGACATTCGCGTCAATGCAATTGCGCCGGGATTTTTTCTGACCGAACAGAACCGATTTCTGTTAACCGACGAAAAAACCGGCGAGCTAACCGAACGTGGCAAGACGATTATCGAGCATACGCCGATGGCAAGATTCGGCCAGCCGGAAGAGCTAATTGGAACGGTTGTGTGGCTATTAAGCGATGCAGCAAAATTCGTCACCGGAGTTGTTGTCCCCATCGACGGCGGATTTTCAGCTTTTAGCGGTGTATAATTTTTTAGGAGAACAAAATGACTGACCCAGCGAAACCATTAAAGGAATTTGAGCCGGAAAAGAAATTTTTTGTGGGTATCGATTCGGATGGCTGTGCCTTCGATACTATGGGAATAAAGCAGCGAGAGTGTTTCTGTCCCTGGCTGATTGGCTATTTCGGCCTGCAGCCGGTAGCTCAGGCGGTACGCGAATGCAAGGAATTTGCCGATTTGTTTTCTAAAACGCGCGGGGCCAACCGGCACAAAACTGCCAAGCGCATAATAGCAGAGCTATTGCCAAGCCATCCCATGACAAAGATAAGAAATTTTAAAGTGCCACAATACCCACACTACTTTGCCTGGGTCGATGACCCCAACAGCCTACTTAGCAACGATGGTCTAAAAAAGGCAATTGCCGAGACGTCAGACCCGGACGCTAAGGCTGAACTGGAAAATGCGCTTGCCTGGAGCGAGCGAGTCAACTGGTCTATCAAAGAGATTGTTAAGGGCATGCCGCCTTTTCCGTTTGTCAGAGAGTCTTTGGAAAAGATTTCGCCGCTTGCTGATGTTATTGTTGTCTCGGCGACGCCCAATGAGGCGCTTAAGCGTGAATGGCAGGAACACGACATCGCCAAATACGTAAAGGTTATAGCAGGGCAGGAAATGGGTACAAAGACTCAGCACCTTGAATACGCCACAAAAGGCAGATACGAGAAAAATCACGTTTTGATGATTGGCGATGCGCCCGGGGACATGAAAGCTGCCATAGCAAATGATGCTCTGTTTTATCCGATTAATCCCGGCGAAGAGATTAAATCATGGAAAAGATTCCATGACGAGGCATTTGATAAGTTTATCAAGGGCCAATACGCCGGCGACTACGAGAAAAAAGTAATTGCAGAATTCGACGCCTATCTGCCTGAAACACCGCCCTGGAAGACGAAGGAGTGAACTGGTGAAAGCACTTGTTTTAGAGTCTACTGAGCAGCTTGAAGTGCTGGACGTGCCAACTCCGAAGCTTTCAGGCGGACAGGTGCTAATCAAGGTATCCAAATGTGGTATCTGCGGCAGCGATATTCGGTACTTCCACGGTGAGAACCCTTGGGCCAAGCAGACTCTCGGACGCCATATCGACAACCCGCCGAACATAATCCTTGGACACGAGTTCGTAGGTGTGGTCCATGATGTTTTTGACAAATCAGATGCTCATCTTCTCGGAAAACGTGTCGGGGTTAATACATTTATTACCTGCGGCCGATGCAGCTTTTGCCGAAACGGGCAGGAAAATCTATGCGACCATACAAAACACCTCGGCCACGGACAAGGTTGGGGCAAAATGGACTTCTACCCCGGCGGCATGGCTGAGTTCTGCCCTGCGTTCGCCAGTCATCTCTATGAATTGCCGGAAAACGTAACCGACGAGCAAGCAACGTTCTTTGACCCGTTAACTGCTGCCATTCATGCCGTGGATGTAGGCCGGCCGAAGCCGCTGGATAAGGTCGCTATTCTCGGGGCTGGCCCTATAGGCCTGCTGATAGCGCAACTGGTCAAGGTCTATGGGGCGGTTCAAACCTTCATTACTGATATTGCCACGGAGAATATCACCATCGCCGAAAAAGTCGGCGTCGATTGTACCCTGAATCTCAGCAGCAGTTCGAATAGCCTTTATGACCTTGTCATGGAAAAGACGAACTGCCAGGGTGTTAATCTGGCCTTTAACACAGTCGGCACATCGGCAAGTATTCTCGAATCACTGAAAATCCTCAAAAAAGGCGGCACGCTGGTTTTGATGGCTGCGAAGGAAAACGAGCTTAGCTTTCCATCACTTCTACTCAGTGGAGAGCGGACTATAAGAACCTCATCAAACGCTATGTACACCGATTTCCCACGGGTTATCGAATTAGTATCAGCCGGACAGGTAAAGGTGGAGCCGCTAATTACGCACCGCTTCAGCCTATCCGATGCTGTAAAGGCCTTTGTGGTGGCCTGTAATAAGAGCAAAACCGGGGCGGTCAAGGTAATTATCGATTGTCAGTTATGAACGCATTAGTCAACGAAATCAACCAAACGCGAATCGAGCCGGGCAGCCTTCAAATCTGGTGGATAGGCCAGGAGGGCTTTGTCTTCAAGTCACCCAGGCAAATTATCTATATCGACCCTTACCTGAGCACCTATGCTGAAAAAATAACCAGAGGCAAACCCAACGAGCATGTGCGTATCAAGCCGGCCCCGATGAAACCCGAAGACGTCAACCATGCTGACATCGTGCTCTGCACCCATGACCACGCCGACCACATCGACCCTGAGGCCATCCCCGTCATAGCTGCTCAATCGCCCCGTGCTCATTTCATCGTGCCGGAGTGTGCCCATGATACGATGCTGGGCTTCGGAATCGATGACGGCCGAATCCATACAATGAAAGGCGACGATGAGCTGCGCCTGAAGGGCCCCCGCTTCGCGGGAACCAAGGAAATATATATTTACGCTGTTCCAGCCAAACACGAGCAGTTCGACAAGCACCCGCAAAAAGGCTATCCCTACCTTAGTTATGTAATCAATATCGACGGCATTACAATATTCCACGCCGGCGATACGATTCCATACCGCGGACAGGTTGAATGCCTCAAAAAACACAAGATAGATATAGCTTTTCTACCCATCAACGGCAGGGACGAGTTCAGGCACAGCCTCGACTTCGAGGGCAATTTCACCTGCGAAGAGGCAGTCCAATTCGCCCTTGATATCGACGCTCGCCTGACCATTCCTATGCACTATGATATGTTTACTCTCAATACCGCCGACATAAACGAATTCCGACGGATAGCTGATAGGCACAGTCTTCGTTACCTGATAATGGATTACGCTGGTTCTATTCACTTTTCCAAGGACACAAAGGATGGAACTGAACAATAAAGTCGCACTGGTTACTGGCTCAAGTCGAGGCATTGGCAGGGCCATCGCTCTTGAACTGGCTGGCAAGGGATGCAAAGTGATTGTTCACGGCTCCAGAGGGTCCGACGCCCTTCACAGTTCCTTCCAAGAGGTCAAACAGTTAAGTCCGGATTCCATCATGGTCGTAGCGGAGTTCTCAGAGCCAGCAGAGATTGACAAAATGTTTTCGCAGATAGAGAAAACCTTCGCCAGGCTGGATATACTCGTCAACAATGCGGCCACACAGAACCCCAGTCCTATTCTGGAGCTTAAGCAAGAAGATTGGGACCACGTGCTTTCCGTTAATCTGAAGGCGCCTTTTTTGTGCTCTCAACATGCTGGCAGATTGATGTGCAGTAACAAACAGGGTGGAAAGATTATTAATATCAGCTCTGTTCATGCCTATGACGCCAGACGATACTTTGCCCACTACAGTGCCTCGAAAGGCGCCCTTGAAACCCTGACCAAGTCTCTGGCCCTGGAATTGGCCCCATACAATATTCAGGTTAATTCCGTGGTGGTCGGCGCCATCGCTACCGACCTGACCCCATTAGACAGACAATCAAAATTCCTGACCGCCGTGCCGGCAGGCAGAGTCGGCACAACCGAAGAAATAGCTCGACTTGTTACTTTCCTGAGCTCGAACGAATGCGACTACATGACAGGAGCCAGCATTACCGTAGATGGCGGCTTAACGCTGGGCTTCTGTGCAAGTCGTCCCGATTTATAAAAAATGTGAAGCCAAATACGAGATACAAACAATGGTTATTGAACGACAAGACAAAGATGGTTCTGTTGGAAATAAGCAGGCCCGCGCTGCGGTCGCCGAGTTCTTTGCACAGAACGACTATACCGGCAAACGGATTCTACTGATAATTCCCGACAATACCCGCTCAGGACCTATAGGGGATATATTCAAAATAATTTATGATTGTCTACAGCAGAAGGTAAAGAGCATCGATTGTTTAGTGGCGCTCGGAACCCATCCGCCTCTGACGGAAGAGCAAATCTGCAAAAGACTCGCAATCAGACAAGATGAGCGGAAAAGCAAATACGCATCGGTGAGATTTTTTAACCACGAATGGGAAAGGCCTGACGCGTTCAGGTCTATTGGAAAAATCTCTGCTGACGAAATTGAAAAGCTAAGTGGAGGCCTATTTCGCGAAGAAGTTGATGTTGCCATTAACAAATTGATTTTCGAATACGATGAATTTTTCATTTTAGGCCCGGTCTTTCCGCACGAGGTGGTGGGCTTTTCCGGTGGACATAAGTACATCTTTCCCGGAATAGCAGGCGAGGCCATTATAAACTTCTTTCACTGGCTAAGTGCTGTGATTACAAACCCTGTTATAAACGGCAACAAATGGACGCCGACCCGCCACGTCGTTGAAAAGGCAGCTTCGTTTATAAAAATGCCCCGTAAATTATTTGCCATAGTTGCTGTCGAGGACCAGCTCAAAGGGCTATTCATCGGCGATTGTATCGGGGCCTGGGAAAAAGCTGCTGATTTGTCGCGACAGGTCCATATTATCTACAAAGACAAGCCTTATCATACCATTCTCAGCATAGCATCAAAGATATACGATGACATCTGGACAGCGGCAAAGGCCATGTACAAATTAGAACCGGTTGCTGCTGATGGCGGGACCTTGATTGTATATGCTCCTCACATTACGGAGATTTCTTATACGCACGGCAAATATCTCGATAAAATCGGCTACCACACGCGGGATTATTTTCTCAAGCGAATGGATAAATTCACCGGCATCCCACGAGCTGTGATGGCGCACTCCACACACGTTAAAGGTATCGGCACATACAACAACGGTTTCGAAAAACCAAGGATCAATGTAGTGCTCGCGACCGGCATCAGCAGGCAGCGCTGCGAGAAAGTAAACCTCGGCTATATGAATCCTGACGATATAAATATAGCTGACTACGAAAATAGAGAGGATGAAGGGATTTTAACTGTCCACCATGCAGGAGAAATACTATATAAATTGTCCAACGGATATATACCAACTATTCCAAATGAATAAAGTAAATCAGTAGTTAGAAAGGACATTGCAAATGGCAAAAGCAGATATTGGCTTAATAGGCCTGGCGGTAATGGGCGAAAACCTAATCCTGAACATGGAAAGTAAAGGCTTCACAGTAGCCTGTTACAATCGTACCGTATCGAAAGTGGATAATTTTCTAAACAGCCGGGCAAAAGGTAAAAATATCATTGGCTGTCACTCTATCGAAGAACTGGCCGAAAACCTAAACAAGCCGCGTAAGATTATGCTGATGGTAAAGGCCGGCCAGCCGGTCGATGACTTTATTGAGCAGCTTCTGGGCCATCTCGAAGACGGCGACATCATTATTGACGGCGGCAACTCGCATTTTCCCGATACCATCCGGCGCACAGAGTATGTCGAGGGCAAAGGCAAACTCTACATCGGAACCGGTGTCTCCGGTGGTGAAGAAGGAGCACTTACAGGCCCTTCGATTATGCCCGGCGGCTCACCCGCAGCCTGGCCGCATATAAAACCTATCTTTCAGAAAATCGCAGCTAAGGCCCCCGATGGTCAGCCTTGCTGTGAATGGATGGGTGAAAACGGCGCCGGCCATTTCGTCAAGATGACACACAACGGCATCGAATACGGCGATATGCAGATGATATGCGAGACCTACCAGATGATGGCCGAAGGCCTCGGTATGACCAACCAACAAATGCACGAGGTCTTTGCTGAGTGGAACAAGGGCGAGCTCAACTCATACCTTATTGAGATAACACGAGACATCCTCGCCTACAAGGACCAAGACGGTAACGAGGTCATCGACCTTATTCTCGACACCGCTGGCCAAAAAGGGACCGGCAAATGGACCGGCATTGAGGCTTTGCACCTCGGCCAGCCCTTGACGCTTATTGGCGAGGCGGTTTTTGCACGGTGTCTATCCGCCTTAAAAAAAGAGCGCCTCGCCGCATCCAAAATCCTCAAAGGACCAAAGGCCAAGTTCAGAGGCGATAAGAGTAAATTTATCAACGACCTCAGAGCCGCATTGTACGCGTCAAAGATTGTCAGCTATGCCCAGGGTTATCAACTGTTGCGTGCCGCTGCCAAAGAACATAATTGGAACTTGAATTACGGCGGCATCGCATCGATCTGGCGGGGCGGCTGCATCATCCGCTCAGCCTTTCTTAGCAAAATAAAAGAAGCCTTCGACAAAAACCCTGAGCTGGAAAATCTGCTGCTTGACCCGTTCTTCAAGCGTGCCGTGGCAAAAGGACAGGCCTCCTGGCGGCGAGTGGTCTCAACTGCTATCAAGCTCGGTATCCCGGTGCCCGCTATGAGTTCTGCTCTTTCCTTTTACGATGGCTATCGCCATGAGCGGCTGCCTGCAAATCTGCTGCAGGCCCAGCGAGATTATTTCGGCGCCCATACTTACGAGCGTGTGGACAAACCTCGTGGCGAATTCTTCCATACCAACTGGACCGGCCGAGGCGGAACCACCGCTGCTGGAACCTACAATGTGTGATTCATTTTATACTGTTGTATTCAGCCTGCAATTTGTCAAGGCGAGCCTGCTGAACATCGCCACGATGTACGATGAGCCGATAACGCAAAACGAGCGGTTTTTCACGGGATAGCAAAATGGGCTCACGGCCCGGATAAACAGGATTCTGGGCACTGCCCTTTCGCCGAAGTATCCAGCGCGGGGGATAGTTCGGCAAGGAATTATGACACAGTATCGCCAGTCCGCTCACCTGCCTGTCCTGATGGAAATGGCCGGAAAAGTCCAGCCAGGGGCCAGCTTCCACAGACAGTCTTCTCGGTTCTACCGGGCCTGTTGAACCGGTGAAAGAAAGGCCGTCCGGCAGCCTTATCCTTGTCGAAAACCCGCCATAGCCTTTCTCGTCTTCGGAGCCGCCGATGCGAACACCGTCCTCAAGAGCAAGCAGACCGATGTGGAAATCTATCTTACGAATGTCGTCTTGCACACGATAAACTCGAATGGTCGTTGTCTCTTTGACAAACGGCTTTTGCTGCCGCTTCGCATCGGTCCAGAGTGGCGACTTCCAGAAAACATGAACCTGCAGAGCTTTGGATTGGGAATCTACCGCGAAAATTTTCGCATCGTACACATCCCAGCAAAAATCCCTTGTGGCCCAGGGGTCACCAACTCTCTTATCTTTGACCCATACCTGGTGCCAGGCCCAGAATATCCCTCTATGATGCGGGTGGTCACTGGGAAAGTCCTCGGTCAGGATTTGGCCATCGAGACCGTAGAGAGGATGGATGTAATTGGCTCGCGAATATTTTCCATCAAGGGATTTCGGCTGACGCTGATAGAACAGTATTTTCTCGTCGCCTTCCATAACGATAAAGCCCTGTTCGGTTTCGACGATTTTTATAGGATGGGACGCTGACCTGTCTGCAGCCTTTAGAGACAGCGATTTATCAGCCTGATACCTCCAGCTCCAACACACAAGTGCCACGAAAACTGCCAAAACCACTATGGTCTTCAAGAATATGTTTTTGAAATCTCTCATCCGTCAATCTCCTTCTGAACATACTGGACATAACCCTAATTGTATGTGTTTAGTCGCATATTATCAAGGGCCATCCCCAAA
>JBHIDV010000064.1:0-10294 GCA_046760285.1 Sedimentisphaerales bacterium | reverse complement strand
CGGGGTTTTAATTAACAATTGATTATTTATTTTAATTACTGATTATTTATAATTGATTAATCGTACAAACATCAGGATGTTTGGCCAAGCAATTTTTGGTTTAAGATAATTTTGAAACAATGAAGCCACAGAGGACACAGAGGGGCACAGAGATGAAAATAAAAATAATATTTTCTCGGAGTTCTCTGTGCTCTCTGTGGCCAAAACAAATTCCTATACATTAAATTTAAGGAGAGTATTATGCCATTGGTTAATACCAAAAAGATGTTCGAGATGGCTTACAAAAATGGCTACGCCATTGGCGCCTTCAATGTGAATAATATGGAAATCACGCAGGGTATTATCGCCGCTGTAGCCGAAGAAAAGGCCCCTCTTATCCTGCAGGTCTCTCGCGGTGCGCGCAAATACGCAAAAATCAGTTATCTCAAGGCCATTATCAATGTGGTGATTGAGGAAAATCCGGATATCCCCATCGCCATAAATCTGGACCACGGCGATAATTTTGAGACCTGCAAGCAATTTGTTGATGATGGCTTTACTTCTGTAATGATAGATGCCTCGAGTCAGCCGTTTGAACAGAACATTGAGTTCACCAAAAAGGTGGTGGAATATGCACACCCCAAAGACGTCTGCGTGGAAGCTGAGCTGGGCCAGTTGGGCGGAATCGAAGAGGACGTAGTGGGAGTAGATGATGTGCATAAGCACGTAGCTGACCCGAACCAGGCAGAAGAGTTTGTGGAAAAGAGCGGCTGTGATTCACTGGCAGTAGCTTGCGGAACGAGCCACGGCGCTTACAAATTCAAAAGCGAACCGAAACTTGCTTTTGACGTGATACAAGAGATATCAGAGAGGCTGCCTGGATTTCCGCTGGTGATGCACGGCTCAAGCAGTGTGTTGAGAGAGTTCATCGATCTTATTAACAAATATGGCGGGAATATGCCCAACGCGATGGGCGTTCCGGAAGAATCTGTAAGTAAAGCGGCAAAGATGGCCATCTGCAAGGTCAATATTGACACGGACCTAAGGCTGGCTCTTACTGCCAAAATCAGGCAGGTCTTTGCGGAAAAGCCGGGCGAATTCGACCCACGTAAGTACCTTGGCCCAGGCAGAGAAGCTATCAAAGAAATGGTCAGGCATAAACTGCACGTCCTTGGTTGTGCCGGAAAAGCAGCCGAGTGTTTGTAATTATGTTTAGGTTTCTTGACCTAAATAAGGAGTAGTTCATTGCTGTCATTAAAATCAAAAAACTCGTTTGGGAGGGATAAAAATAAAGTTGACTGGTCACAAGTCAGAAGTGCAAAAGTCACTTTGGTCTTAGTGCTTCTGTACTTTTGTGTCCTTATGCTCTTATGTTGGTTTGCTGGTCATAACCCTTCAGTTCCTCCAGCACCATTCGAGGTTTTTGCTGCTGACAGGTCAAATAGCTCAGACTCGTCTGTCGGGGTGCGATTAGCCTCGGCACCTGTGGCCGAGGCAGCCCCCGCCACAGGTGCGGGGGCTAAACTGGAATCGCAATCTGACATTGTTGAAGCAGCTTGTCAGCTAATTTACCAGGGCAAATTCGATACCGCGGCCGAGCTAATAAAACAAACCTATGAGGACGAGCCAAATGAACTTAGACCGCCGGTGGCGGAACAGTTGTTGGAAATTATTGATAAATATCAAGCTTTAAGCCAACAGCGTCAGTCAGCTCGCCAAACTGCCTACCAGTCCGCCATAGACGAATTAGCTGAGCTGGAGAAACTTCAAGCTGCAGTCCCGCAAGGACCACCGAGTGCCGATACAAGCGACGTAAACAATATAGTCGCTGTAAGCGACGCAAACGATGCAAATGATATCACCAAAGTCCTTTCCACCATTGCTAAGGCCAGTGAGTTTGCCAGCGAAGCACAAAGAGCAGAGCTTCTTTCTAAGCCATTTGTAAAGCTCACTTTTCAAAAGGTGATAGACAAGGCTGCGGCGTTCGAGTTGCAAGGCAAATGGCTCGAAGCATACACCAGTTGTTACGCTTGGCTGCAAGTAATCGACCCCCAAAATGAGGCCTATTCAGATTATGCCGAGGAGCTTTTGGATAAGGCTGCTATCGTCGCATCTTTTCAAGACAGCCCTTGTGAGACTCGTCAGGAACGTTTCCAAGGGATCAAAAAAGAGATGTTCATTCGGGCAATCAATGCGCTGAATGTGTATTATGTCAACGATATAGATTACAGCCAAATGGCCAGCGAAGCTATTCGACGTTGTGAACTGTTGGTGGAGGTTATGAGGACATCATTTCCACAAGACTTGCTGGCCGAAAGCCCCGAAAATTCCTTTTTACCGCCCGATGCTAATGAACTTATAGCCTTCTCGGCAGCTCTGACAACATTGTTGGATGAAGTTGAGTCCACCGTGAGCGAACCGACAAGGTTTGACAAAGATAAGTTCATAGAGGTTTTTGAGAGGGTCCTGGCGCTGAACACCGTAACGGTGCAACTACCCCGCGAGGCGCTGATCGCGCAGTTTGCAGAGGCAGCCCTGGCTGCGCTTGACCCCTACACTGTCATGGTTTGGCCCAAGCAGGTGCAAGATTTTGAAAAGATGATGACCAATGAGTTTACCGGCATCGGGATTGAGATTTCCAAGCCAAAAGGGCTACTGACGGTAGCAAGCCTATTACCAGGTACGCCGGCATACAAAGCCGGTCTTGATGCAGGAGACGTGATAGTAGCGGTAGATGGCCTGGAAACGAAAGATATGTCTCTTATGTGTGCGGTTCACAAAATTACCGGCCCTAAAGGCACTAAGGTGACCTTGACGGTAAAGCGGCCAGGCGAGGAAAATTCCAGGGATATTACCATAACCAGGGCCAAAATAACTGTTCCGACCATTCGAGGCTGGCAAAGGACCGGAACAGGTAAATGGCTATATATGATAGACCAGGCCAACAAAATCGGTTATGTTCGCCTTACCAGCTTTTCCGCAGATACCCCCTCGGCTTTGGAAAAGGTATTGGACCAATTGGAGCAAGAAGGGTTGAAGGGGTTGATTCTGGACCTGCGATTCAATTCCGGCGGACTCTTAGAAAGCGCTGTTGACGTAGCCGACAAATTCCTCGAAAAAGATTTAATAGTCAGAACACAACCCGGCTTTGGCAGGACACCGGCTTACAAGCCAGCGCACAAGAAGGGAACGCATCCAAATTATCCACTGGTTGTACTAATCAATTCCAGCTCCGCCAGTGGGGCCGAGATTGTAGCGGGGGCATTAGCAGATAAAGTACACCAGCGGGCAGTTTTGGTGGGCGAAAGGACCCATGGCAAAGGCAGTGTGCAAGGAATAACCCTCTATCCCGGCGGCGGCGCAGAGCTAAAATATACCATGGCCTACTATCATTTGCCTTCCGGCCAAAGGGTTAAAAGCCGGCAGGCGGTGGAAAAACAAGGCCGGACAGATTGGGGTGTGGGGCCAGACGTTGAGATTGAATTGACCAGCGACGAACTTAAAAAAATGCTCACTGTTCAAAGAGACAATGACGTGCTGGTCCAGGCTGACCGCGGCGAGGGCCGGGCATCACCAGAAAAGCATACGATTGAAGAGACGCTGGCCTCAGACCCGCAGTTAGCAGTCGGTATTTTGATTATTAAGACCAAGCTGATTCAAGCGCAAAACCTGCGGTGAAACCGCAGGCTAAATATTTAGCCCCGCGTTTCACGCGGGGTTCGGGCTCTGGTCTCAAGTGGAAATTGACTTTCAGCTTTACAGGTTACAGGTCTGTGCTTTTGACGAATGCAGAAGGTATATCCCCGTTAGAAATTGTACAATGGGGCATATAAAGGGCCATGTAAAAATATGGTAAAAGAAGAAAAGATTTCTAACGGGGGCCTCTCGCGGAGCGGGAACTCAAGCAGACTTGAACAGCAACGACAGGAAAAGCTCTGCCGCCTTAAGCAATTAGGTATTGACCCATACGGCGGCAGATATGAGGGCGCCGAGCCAGCTCAAAATATCAAGCGCAGATTCAAAGACGACATAGAAGGCCAATACGCCAAGTGTGCCGGTCGGATTGTGCTGCTCAGAGATATTGGCAAGTTAATTTTTATTACTCTTCGGGACAGCAGCGGGACCATCCAAGTCGGGCTAAGCAAAAAAAAATTAACCGCCGGGCGCGCAGAAGACGAGAGACGAGGGATGAGGGACGAGGGGCGAGACGTCCATCGTCCTAATGAGCGAAGCGAACGGTCGTCCATCGTCCATCGTACAGAGCAATGGGAACTTGCTAAACTACTTGAGCTGGGTGATATAATCGGTGCCGCCGGCCAATTAGGCAAAACCAACACCGGCGAGATTACTATATGGGCCGATAGCCTTTCACTTCTAAGCAAATGTCTCTGCGTGCCGCCGGAGAAGTTTCACGGCCTGACGGACATCGACCTGCGCTACCGACAGAGGTATGTGGACTTGTGGGCCAACCCCGAAGTTATGGAGCGGTTTAAGAGGCGTAGCGACATCATCACCACGATTCGCCAATTCCTTACCTCGAGAGGTTTTTTGGAAGTCGAGACACCCATGATGCAGACCATAGCCGGAGGAGCCGCGGCAAAGCCTTTTGTGACACATCATAACAGTTTGGATTTGGATTTGTTCTTGCGGATTTCGCCGGAACTGTTTCTAAAAAGACTGCTGGTTGGCGGAATGGAAAAAGTCTTCGAGATAAACCGAAACTTCCGTAATGAGGGGCTAAGCAGACAGCACAACCCGGAATTTACCATGCTCGAAGTGTACCTGGCCTATGCTGATTACAATGTGATGATGGATTTAACGGAGGATGTTATCTCCGCCTGCGTAGAAAAACACTGTGCCGGCAAGCAGGTTAAGTTCGGCGATTTGACGGTGGATTTCACTCGACCTTGGCGGCGGGCCCAGTATGCAGAACTGTTAAAACAATATAGCGGCTGCTGTTTTGACGATATAAAAGCTATCAGGGCAAAGGCACGCGAACTGGACATAGACGAGGCGGATATGGACGATGTAGTGGTTATCAACGAAGTATTTGAGGCTACCGTAGAGGAAAATCTCATAAATCCCACGTTTGTGGTGGATTATCCAGCGGCACTGTGTCCTTTAGCCAGACGTAAAAAAGACAATACTAAATTCGCTGAGCGCTTTGAATTGCTTGTCGCCCAGATGGAATTGGCTAATGCCTATACAGAGCTAAATGACCCTGCCCAGCAATACGAGAACTTTCTTACGCAACTTCGTGGCCAGGAAGAGTCTTTAACCAAAATGGACCGAGATTATATAACAGCGTTGAAATATGGCATGCCGCCGGCAGGCGGCTTAGGTATTGGAATTGACAGATTGGTAATGGTTTTGACCGGTGCTTTAAGCATCCGTGACGTCATTCTATTTCCACTTCTAAAACCTCTGGATACTGGATACTAGATACTAGATACTAGATACCGGATACTCGACAAGAATCGAGCATCCAGAATCGAGATTTGAGAATGTTGAAATTATTTTTGTGGCTGCGATACCTACGCAAAAAGAAGATTGTATTTCTGAGCATCGCTGCGGTTGCTTTGTCAACAGCGTTGCTGATAACAATTGTGAGCTTGTTCACCGGTTTTATCAATGCGTTTGAGCAAACAGCGGTTCAGACGATAGGTGATGTTGTTCTTTCGGCACCGACGAAATTTGCAAAGTATCCGCTGTTCATCGAGCAGTTGGAGCAAACGTCGGCAGTTCAAGCGGCAACAGCAACACTATCATCTCAAGGCTTGTTGCATCTGGCACCAGGCAACGTGCGTGCGGTAAACATTTGGGGAATTCAGCCGGACCGGCGAGCAAAGGTAACAGGATTTAAGCAGTTTTTGCGCAAACAAGGAACATCGGATAAGGAAACGTCTTTTGATGTCCCGGACTCTCCGCAGGCGATTGGTGGGTTTGTAGGGATTGCCGTTATAGCAGAACCTAACGAAAAGACAGATGAGTATGATTACAGCACAATTGACCAGATGCTCGGAAAGCCCGTTGTTCTTACCACAGGTACGATAATAGAAGACAGAGGACAGAAGACAGAGGACAGAAGACAGAAAAATCTGACTTCTGACATCCGACTTCTGACTTCTGACTTTAAGAGAAAGACTATAAAATTTACCATTGCCGATATTGTGGAGACGGGAGTCTACGACCTTGATAAAAGATTTGTATACCTGCCCATAGAAAAATTGCAGCAGCTCCTATACCCAAATGAAGATGGGCAGCTTGCCAACCAAATTCAAATCAAGCTTGCTGAAGATGTCCAAACAGATATTGCACTCACCTCAATTCGCGGAGTATGGCGAAGCTTTGTTGAAAAGCATCTCGGGGCAGACCCGTACCTTATAGGTTATACCAGCATCGAAACGGCTAAACGGATGCAAAGCCAGTATGTTGCTGAACTGCGAAAGCAAATGGGTATTTTGCTATTGATATTTAGTGTGGTAAGTTTCAGTGTGGTGGTGCTGATATTCTGTATATTCTACATGATCACCAGGCTTAAGCAGCGGGACATCGCCATAGTAAAAAGCTGTGGGTCGGCAAGTACTTCAGTGGCTTTTGTTTTTCTGGAGTTTGGTGGTTGTGTGGGAATAGTCGGCTCAGGCCTCGGCGCTGTTTTAGGATATATCATTACCAAAAATATAAATATTATTGAGGAATGGATAAGAATAATCTTTGGGCTGAAGCTGTGGAAAAGCAGCGTATACGTATTTAGTAAGATACCCAACGAGGTTGATTGGGCTTCGGCTTTGCCTATTGTTTTGTTTGCCGTTGTAGCTGCAGCTATCGGGACATTAATACCGGCGATCGTGGCAGCAAGAACACGACCGGTGGAAATCCTGCGATATGAATAACGAATGTCGAACATCGAATAATGAATTTCGAAGTTCGGTATTCTAAATTCGATATTCGAAATTCTTGGTTGTTGATTATGTATAAGATTATTCTTGCAACCAGGTATTTGGTAAAACGCCACGTAACGTATTTTGCGGTACTGGCAGTAGCGCTTTGCGTTTTTATCGTGGTGGTGGTGATGACTGTGCTGACGGGCCTGGTGGGTGATTTCAAGCAGAAAAACCACCAGTTTACGGGAGACTGCGTAGTCGGCACCGAATCGCTGGTCGGCTTTGCGTACTATGAGGACTTTGCAAATATCCTGAAACAGGTCGATTTTGTGGAAGCGGTTTCGCCTGTAATAAAGAGCTATGTGCTGGTGACACCAGTTGGCTCAGAGCATAACTACGCTCTGGAGATGATGGGTATTGAACCGGTTATGCACAATATGGCTACCGGTTTTGGTAATACCCTGCATCACCACAAAAATGACCCCACAAAAGCATTTGCTCCGGCCTATGACCCAAAATTGTCAGGTTTCGTAATAGGAATTGACCGGTGGCTGGAGCCCGATGTAAATCGCAGATATGCTCACGCTTCCAGCCCTATCAAGGCAGCACTGGCGATAACTTGTTTTCCACTAACGGCAAAAGGTGCTTTAGCTAAGGCAGGTGCAGGGCTGGTTAATACCAGAACTTTCTATTTTAGTGACACTTCACATAGTGGATTGGCCAGAGTAGATAGCTCGCTGGTTTACTTACCATTTGAACAAGCTCAGTTGCTTTGCGGCATGGCCGGGCCGATCAAAAGAGCCAACGCCATTCATATAAAGTTCAAGCCAAACGTTAAACTTCAAGACGGATGTGAAAAAGTTGCTACACTCTGGAAGAACTTTAAGCAAGAAAAAGCTGGCCAAAAACAAGCGAACTTATTAGAGACAGTGACTGTGCAAAGCTGGAAAGATTACAGACGGGCATTTATCGCAGCCATGGAAAAAGAACAGACCATGATGACTGCTCTGTTTATCCTTATGGGTATTACGACTGTTTTTATTGTCTTCGTCGTTTTTTATATGATTATCAGCCACAAGAGCAAAGACATAGGCATATTGAAAAGCATAGGTGTCTCGAATACAAATATTATTATGCTATTTTCCGGTTTTGCCATTTTAGTGGCTCTTTGGGGCTCCTGTCTCGGCCTGGTTGCCGGCTGGTTGTTTTTGCTGAAGATAAACCAAACAGAAGATTGGCTTTATGAACACTTCGGATTCCAGTTATGGGACAGGACAATATACGCTATAGGTGACATTCCAAATAAGATGGAACCTAAGGTTTTAGCGGTGATTGTTTGCTCGGCAATTGTGGCCTGTTTAGCGGGTGCGCTTCTACCAAGCTACCAAGCTGCAAAGTTAAAACCGGTAGAGACATTGCAGGTCAGCCCATTATAAGAAGTGTACATGTTATAAGTGCCTAAAGTGACACGGAGTGTCATTGCGAGGAGCGCAGCGACGTGGCAATCTCCTTACTCAGGTTTGAGATTGCTTCGCTTCGATCGCAATGACGCTGCACGTCACTTTAGTCGAAGGGTAGGACGTTTGATGTTAAGAACCGAAGAAATTTATAAATCTTATCGCATGGGCGCGGCGGAAGTTAAGGTCCTAAAGGGCGTCAATTTAGCGGTGGAAAAAGGTGAATTTGTGGCAGTGGTCGGAGCTTCGGGCAGCGGTAAAAGTACGCTATTGCATATATTAGGTGCGTTGGATAGGCCCGATAAAGGTGTGGTGAAGTTTGAAGGGCGGGACTTGAGCCAGTTCAGTGCCAGCCAATTAAATAGATTCCGCAACAAAATGGTAGGATTTGTTTTTCAGTTCTATCATTTATTAGACGAATTAAGTGTATTGGAGAATGTCTTTTTGCCGGCAATGGCCTCCAAGAGTGTGGTCGGCTGGCTGACCTGTCGCAGATGGGCGAAAGACCGGGCCAGACAGTTACTGGCCCAGCTTGGTTTGTCCGACAGGGCCAATCATAAGCCGTATCAGCTATCGGGCGGAGAAAGACAGAGGGTAGCTATTGGCAGGGCCTTGATGAATGAGCCCAGGCTGCTTTTGGCCGATGAGCCGACAGGAAATCTTGACTCAGCAACGGGAAATGGTATTCTGGATACCTTTGAAAAATTGAATAGAGATGGCCAGACAATTGTGATGGTGACCCATGATGAGAGCCTTGCACAAAGGGCTGGGCGAATAATAAAATTAGTCGACGGCAAGATAACAAATTAAGTTTCGATTTCGATATGCCGCTGTATACGTCTTTGGTGTATTCGGATTTTTAAGAGGTTTCTATGGGCTTAAAGATTTGGTTAGATGCTAAACTTGTTGACGAAGCAGACGCTAAAATATCTATTTTTGACCACGGTCTGCTTTACGGCGACGGGGTTTTCGAAGGTATTCGCGTTTACAACCGCAGGATATTTGAACTTCAAGCTCACATAAAACGACTTTACGAATCGGCTAAGGCCATCCGCCTTGAGGTCCCGATGAGTCGCAATAAACTTATTAGTGCGGTGGAAAAAACCGCTGAAGCTAACGGTGTGATTGACGGCTATATTCGGCTGGTTGTTACTCGCGGAGTGGGAACTTTGGGACTAAATCCTTTTATCTGCGAGGACGGCAGATTATTTATCATAGCTGATAACATTCAGCTTTATCCGGAGGAGCTTTACGAAAAGGGAATGAGAGTGATAAGTGCCACTACGGTTCGCAATCATCCTCTGGCTCTTCCGCCTCAGATCAAGAGTTTGAACTATCTCAATAATATCCTGGCTAAGATTGAAGCGCTGGACAACGATGTGCCCGAAGCGATCATGTACAACCACGAAGGATATGTAGCCGAAGCCACAGGCGACAATATTTTTATTGTGAAAAACGGCGTGATTTATACGCCGCCGGTCGAAACTGGTGCGCTGGAGGGGATAACACGTGCGGTAGTTATCAAATTAGCCCAGCAAGAAAACCTTCAGGTAGTTGAAAAGAATCTGACGAAAGTGGATTTATACATTTGTGATGAATTTTTCCTCACCGGCACCGCTGCCGAGGTCATTGGCATAGTCGAGATTGACGGCAGAGTTGTTGGTGACGGAAAACCCGGCCCTATTACCAAGCTGCTCAGAAAGAAGTTCTTCGACTACGCACACGGAAGTGCATGATGCCTCCGCCTTTTCAGGGATGCAAATCCGCGAAACAATGGGCAATAGAAAAGGCCGGCTTCTTTAGCCGGCCTTTTTGTCGCTCACCTATCAAGCAGATGGACTTTTCAAGTTCTTGCTAAAAGGCCCATATAGCGTTTACACCAAAACCACTGGCACCGTTGGCCCACTGAAATTCGGCGGCCAGAGACCAGTTGTCAGTAATCTCAAACACTCCGCCAAGGTAACCGCCGACATT
>JBHIDV010000063.1:0-10340 GCA_046760285.1 Sedimentisphaerales bacterium | reverse complement strand
TCTTATCGAGCTCGATGTATTCGGGGGGCACGCTACCCAAATATCCGACCCGTTCGCCGCCGGGCGAGCCGGCCATGCAGTGTGGCGGGAAGGTCTGCTTGAAATCGGGCGACTCTGAGATTTCTTTGTTTTCGGTGCTGTGCCAGTCGATGTCGGCTATCATAGAAAAACCATTGTCGAGCGCGAACCGGCGTACCTCGCTGACTTTTTCTATAATTTCCTCGGCCCCAGGTACATACAACTTTCCTTCTGGTCGCATAAAGTCAAACTGCGTGTCAACATCCCAGAATATCGTTTCTTTCTTCATAGAGCACCTCTTTTTGTTAGTACGATTAGAATACTCCTCGGTACCGAAATTTTCAAGATGATATTCCGCCATAAGGCAAAACTTGCTACAATCAGCAGGATAATAAAAAACTAATAGAGGAAAAGAACCTATGAAAAGTTACAGGAAAGAGCTTTGGTTTAATACGAAAAGCAGAAGAGAATACATCAATATCACGCCACAGGTTGAAGAAACCTTGCGAGAAAGCGGCATCAAAGAAGGTTTAGTATTGTGCAATGCTATGCACATCACCGCCAGTGTATTTATCAATGATGATGAATCCGGGCTGCATCACGACTTTGAGGTCTGGCTGGAAAAATTGGCGCCCGAGAAGCCATACTCGCAGTATCGGCACAACGGCTTTGAGGACAACGCCGATGCGCATCTTAAACGCAGCGTGATGGGTAGAGAAGTAATGGTGGCAGTAACCGAGGGCAAACTTGATTTCGGCCCGTGGGAACAGATATTCTATGGCGAATTCGACGGCAAAAGACAAAAGCGAGTACTGATAAAAATCATCGGCGATTGAGTTGGTGACTTCGTGGAGTTGCTGTTTTTTTTAATTCAGGTAGTAATAATATCGCTTTCTGGCGTGATGGCGCCGGGGCCGTTAACAGCTTCAGCTATCGCCATAGGGGCACGGTCAAGATATGCGGGGCCGCTCATCGCCATCGGGCACGGTATTGTCGAATTTCCACTAATGATTTTGATTATCTTAGGAATGGACAAAATATTTAAATCAACCTCTACGCAAATCATAATCGGCCTGGCCGGCGGAACATTCCTTTTGATTATGGCCATCCAGATGTTACGTAGCTTGCCAGACTCGCAAAACCCAGGGGCTGACGTAGCCAAAAGTGGTCCCGTAGTCGTGGGCGTAATTCTGTCTGGCGGAAATCCATATTTTCTTCTCTGGTGGGCCACGGTGGGACTGACTCTGGCCATGACTGCGAAGGGACTGGGAATCTGGGCTTTTGCACTGTTCGCTATAGTACATTGGCTTTGCGACCTTGTTTGGCTGGGTGCTTTATCATGGGCCAGTTTCAAAGGCTCAATGCTGCTCGGTCCCCGCGTGCAGCGAACTGTGCTATTGATTTGCGCACTGGTGCTGATTGCCTTCGGCTTGTTTTTTATTTATAATGCGATAAGGTCCCTGAGCGGGTTGTAATTGGCAAGAAATCAATCACTTTTATAGAAGGCTGAAAAGTGTTAAAGCGAAGATTGATTGTGGTGCTGCTGACGCTGTTGGGCATTTCTGGATGTAGTGGTCAGGAACAGATTGGGCGGTGGCGCATTGAAGTAGGTCCACCAGGCAACGAGTTTTATAAAGCGCCTCAACAGAAGGCCGAAATGCCGCCCCCTTCCGAGGCCGTACTGCGGTGGGCGAAAATCATCGCTCCCCACGCCAAGGTGACGGAATGGGAGGTTGAGAATGGCGGCTACCGGATTAATGCCGAAGTAGGCAAAGAAAAATACCAGTTTGATGTCACGCCCGCGGGCCAGTTGTTGGAGCTGGAATACGAGAACGATGCTACCGACATAAAAGAAGAGCCCGACGAGCTTGTCCTGCGCGGTACCAAAAAGAGCATCGCCGTCAGTGAAGTTCCCAAGGCAACGCTTAAAACTCTGGCAGAGGCCCTTCCAGATGCCAAGCCAAGCCAGACATGGACAGCAGAGACAATTGCAGGGCCTCGATACGTGATTGTAATTGACGAGATGGCCTTTTACGCTCGGCCAGACGGCCAGATTCAGGCGGCGGGCCTAATCAGTGAAGGCGCTCTCGATGAGATCGAGCCTTCTATTGAGCAGGGAGATAAAAAGGCAACCAGCATCCCAAAACGATTTAGCGCCCGGTTAGAAAAGCTGCTGGGTCCATACCGGCAACGTTTCAACTTTGAAAATCAGATAAAGAGACTTGGTAAGGGACCCAAGAGCGCTGACGGCAGCTTTCGCTATGTGGTGATGGGCGACAGCCGCTCACAGTGGCAGCTATGGTCGAATATCATTAAGCATATTGATAGACTTGAGCCGAAACCTGACTTCGTCATTAATGTCGGTGACGTGGTATCAAAGGGATATGCGAGGCAATATTATCAATACTACATCCCCCCGCTGCTGAAAACAGACATCCCCTTCTTTGTGGCGATCGGCAATCACGATGATGGCTCCGATAGCATGGCACAGGAGTACCAGTATTTGTTTGGCGAGAAGACCTTGAACTACTACTTCGACTACGGCAATGCCCGGTATATCTTTATCGATAATGTCACCAAAGTACAGCCTTATGAGCAAACGTTAGAGTGGCTCGACAAAACCTTAGCGGATACACCGAAGGGTTATCGTAAGTATGTGGCTGCGCATAAGCCGCCCTCAACGATTGAGAAATGGGCGTATCATGCATGGGACGAGTCTAACTCGCGGGCCTTTACGGCTCTGATGACCAAACACAAGGTCGATGAGGTCTATCTGGGCCACATCCACGCGTATTCGACGGCCCGCTACAACGGGGTCAATTACACGGTCAGTGGCGGCGGCGGAGCAGGCTTGCACGACCGCTACGGGCCTCTGGGCAATGTCCACCACTACGTCATCTGCGACGTTACAGCCGATGGCACAGTGAAACAACAAGTGGTGCGATTCTACAAAGTGAAGGATTAAAAGTTTTTTGACCGTCGCCGTGCCGGCGACTGCTAAACGTCATTTATAATCTGTTTAAGGCTGTATTGTGATAAAACATTTCGCTGAGATTGAGCTATTTGCTGTAGACTGTTCGGCTGGCCCCCGACTTGATCGGGGGCTGTTGGCTGGGCAAAGCCTGCTGCAGCTAGCGCTTCAGCAATATCCGAAAGTCTGATATTTGCCGGGTCTCTTGCTGGGATAAAACCCACAATAGGATCGGAGGTCTTGGCTATAAGATTGCTGTTTACAAGATGGTCGAGAATTTTCCCGCTGAACTCGGCGGGTATGTCTAATTTGCTGCAGATAACCTCAGCCTGGACGGGAGCCTTGTTCGCCTCAAACGCCGCTGCAATTTCCCGCATAATATTGATAGTAGTAATATCATTGGCTATAAAATATTGCTCGGTTTCTTTTGTAGATGCAATCTGGGCGGCGTCGAGCGACTTTAGATGCTGCGTAGTAAAGGTCAACTGCAAACCGAATAGCACTATCAGCCAGGTAATGTATATCCACAAAACTCCCAGCGGGATAAGTCCAACTACGCCATAAATTTTACTGTAGGGAATAAACTCGGTGACGTATTGCCCGAAGAGCCATTTTGCAAACATCCAGACTAAAGCAGCTACAGCCGCTCCCCAAATCGCTGCCTTTGCCTGCACTCGGGTATTGGGCAGGACAAAGTAAAGCAGGAAAAATGCCACTGTCGCTACCAAGTAGGACAGAATAATGGGCCCGATATGCAAAAGAACCGTCTGTTCAATCTGACCCAAGGCTGCGTAAGTTTTGGTGACGTAAATGCCCAGGCCGATGAGAATAGGCCCAAGTGTTAGAATCGCCCAGTAGTTAATCATCTGATGTAGAAAGCTTCTGCCGCGGGCCACATGCCAGATATTGTTGAATGACCGTTCTATTGTTGAAAGCAGCGCTAGCGCCGCCCAGATAACGAATACAACGCTAACCAGTGTTACCGAGCCTTTATTCACACCAGCAAAAAAATCTGCAACTATTCGGTCCAAATGGTCGGTGAGCATTACCTTCTCTTGGGTATCGGTAGGATACTCTATGGTGGTCAGATGTAATTGTTTGTAAACCAGATTCTTTAGCTTCTCGCCTACTTCCTGAGAAGCGGGAAATAATTGAAACACCAAGAGCATCACAATGGCCAGCGGGACGATACCAAAGACAGTATGATAGGACAGTGCAGCGGCTTGCTGGCCGGCACGGTTCTTCTTCAAAAGTCGGGCGCAGTGTGACCATAATTTAATCTGGAAGACCACAAAGCGACCGGCCTTACCAAGCTGTGTGGTAGGTGTGGACAAAAGCTCTTTAAACATGATACTGCCTTTCAAACTGACAATTACCCTCAGGGCAGGCCTGCGGGCTAAACAAACCTGCGGTAAAACCGTCAGAAAACCCCGTAATAAATTGCGGGGCTAAATAGAATTGTCACCGAAATAGTTCCTCCAGGCCCCTTCGCAACTGTTCTTTTAATTGCTGCTGAAGCAGTTTACCGACGTCCAATTCCGGTTTATCGATGGTCCCTTTAATTGGCAGAGATATCCTTTCGCCAGCGTTTTCTTTGCCGATTCTTGCTGTTCTACCTCTGGTAGTATAAGGCAAGATTACTGTCATATTCAAGCTCTTATCCAGCCCGATAACGCCTTTGAAATTAACCGGGTTATCACCAACATCCATCTGCATATTGTCATATCTCAAGAAGCCTTTCTGCAAAACAAATCTTGTCGGATGAATGGTTATTTCTTGTCCCCGAAGGCTTGTATCAGCCACGGAAAGAATCTGTCCGAGCAAGTCCGAGGCCTGCAGATGTAGTTTGTTTATCGAGATAGTGCCAATTATTTCGATGTCACTTTTATCGGCGGAGGCCAGCGGTATAGCCAGCCGTTCACAATGGAAACTTGCCACACCACTAACATTAACTGCGTTGGCAAAAATAGGATTGACATACGTCAACAATCTCTCTGTAGTTTCTTTGTTGATTTGGATGTCCTTAGCTATCTCAATAGGCCCGGGCGTTCTCAATATCGCTGGCTTTTGCTTAAAATCAGCCCGGCCAGCAAATTTGAATTGGCCGTTGTTGACGCTTGTGGAAAACGGTGCAATATTTAACAAACCATTTTGGATCTGAATATCCACTTCAGTGGAGCCAAAATTCAAGCCCAGATACTGGGCCTTTTCAAAACCAAGTTTGGCCTTAGTGTTAAGATTAGCCAGGAGCTTGTCTGTCTGGCCGATGGGGTATTCGCAAAAAAAATTTATAGTGCCCTGCCTTTGTCCGGCCAGCTTTAAGCCCTGCGGCAAAAAGGTAGAGACAATAGCGCTGACCGCCGACCAGTCATATTCCAGGTTTGCGTGACCTTGCAACTTGGTTTTACCGGCTTCGTCGGCCTTTTTGAACTCACCTTTTTTAATCTTTATTTGAGGACTTTCCAGCTCAAGTTTTTTGACATTAATCGCTTTTTGTTTCGGATTGAATTCGATATCAAAAACAAGCGTGACTTCGGCTTGCTGGAAAGGCTCTTTTCCCGCAGATACAATCTTAAAATTCTCAATTCTGGTCGAATCAGTTGTAATTCGGTAGGTATCCTTTCCAGAAGTTACGTGAATTTGCGATTCAGCAGTTCCTGCTAACTGCATTTTGGGCGGGAAAGAGGCAAATAAGACCATAAACGGTTGCAGCTTTTCCAAGTCAATCTTTTGCGCTGAGGCCACCAGATTCATAGGTTTTGTCGCTTTTTTATTGAACGGCACCACAGCATCTTTCATAGTCACTTGGCCAAGACTTGCGTTTGCCTCTATAGAATCAATGGTGACGATATTATTTTTCCAATCGATGTCAAAACTAAAAGCTGCTTCAGCCGTCGGCTCAGAAGCAGTAACCCCTTCGGTTGAACTTAAGGTAAGATTTTTAACTTGCGATGAACCAATGGCCGTTATTTTATCTTGTTTGATAGAGACTTGTCCGCGGCTTTCAAGCTGGCCAGCCATCTGATAGGGGCCGATGTCTATGAATTGTCCTAACTCGGACTGAAATTTTGACAAATCAACTTGGCTATCATATTTGATCCGCTCCATACCACCGGTGGCATTTATTTTTGCAAATGCGGCTGAGACATCCAGCTTGTCAAAACTTATTTTGTCTTTTTCACCTGTTATTTTTATTTCGGCGATGACCGGCTCTGACAGAGCAAGTTTTTTCCCGTCCACTGTGCCTGCTAATCCAACCAGGCTTGCTTGGCCAGCAATTGTTGCTTTTTTAGCTTTGGTGAATGTGTCGACATTGCCGGTTAGTTTTCCCGAAGTCACTATCATTGCTTCTTTAAGGCCAAATGTTCGAGGCATCTGTGACAACAGGGCCGCCAGGTCACAACTGAAACTGCCTTTTAGGCTGTGACGTAAATCAGGCTGTAGAAAATCAGCGAAGGACCTAAAGGTCGTAGGAATGGTCCCACTGACGCTGGCATCTGTCCAATCGCTGCGAACCTGCAATCGGTCAATATTTATGGTTTGCTTTTTGTGACTCAGCTTTACGTCAACATACAAAAGGTTGGTCTGTAGTCTGTCGCCTTTTAGTTTAGCGCCGGTTATATCCAGGTTCTTAGCTTTTATGCTGGCACTTAGGTTTTCCAGGCGGCCATCTATAAGTTGGCCGGTTATGTTAGCAGAAACCAAGCCTTTGGCCTGCAGTTCAACTTTCGCTAATTCAAAAATCGGCCCCAGGGAGCCGAGGTCTAAATCGTCGACCTCAACAGTTAATCTGCCACTCGTACCTCTGAATGTCCAGCCTTTCTTGCTGCCCGGTTTTACTTCAACTTCTGCGCTTATCCTCGAGGCCTTATCCTTATCAACTACAAGCAGGTCGACATCAAAATCGGTAGATTCCCCCGGCGGACGTAGCTTGAGACTTGAATTTATCTGCGACAGCTCTACGGTTTGTGCTTTTGAATCAGTCACTTTCAAGCTGCCATTTCTTACTTCAAGATCGATTTTTTCAATTGGTAGTGCCACTGGCTGCGTTTTTCCGTTGTTGGATGGCTCTCGCTGAGAGATGATGGCCTTTTTTGCCTGCTGGGATTTAAGGTTTATAAATACTGTCGGCTCATCAATTAAAGTTTGGCCGAAGGATAAATTGCCTATCAAAATGGAACTATAGTGCGGCTTAGTAGCGATTTGCTTAATCTGCACAAAAGTCTGGCCGAGACTATCGTTAAAACTAAAATCTGTAATCCTGACACCCTTAAACCAACCCATGGAAAGATTAGCAAAATTTGTCTGGCCATCCAGCAACGTATTGATTTTGGCCAATATAATTTTCCGGCATATCTCAGATGATATAAACACAGGGATAAGCAAAAACGCTAACACAATCAAAGCAACTACTATTGCCAAGACCCATTTAAGGGGCCTGGTGATGGTTTTTCTTCGCGGTTTTGCTTTGGTGTTTTTTTCATCTCGCATATCATGTCCCCCAAATGAACTTCATAACCGTCGCCGTGTCGGCGACAGCCAAACACCAACTTTGAACTGCCCTAAATCAATCAAGCATTATCTCGTCTGACTTGTTCTTGATAACTTCATCTATATTGTCGGTGTATTTCTTCGTGAGGTCGTCGATTTGTTTTTTTCCATTTGCCAGGTCATCTTCCGTGATAATTTTATCTTTTTGCTGCTTTTCGAGATGCTTGTTTGCATCTCTTCGTATGTTGCGAATACTGACCTTTGCCTGCTCGCCGGTCTGTTTAGCTTGAGCAGACAACTGCTTTCTTCTTTCCTCACTAAGCGGCGGAATGCTGAGCCTGATGAATTTACCGTCCAAAATAGGTGCAATACTCAAGTCGCTGCTTTTTATTGCCTTTTCGATCTCCTTAACCGAAGCAGGGTCGAAAGGTTTGATCACAATCATATCTGGCTGCGGCGTGGCCAAAGTTGCTATCTGCTTCAATGGTGTCGGCGAACCATAATAATCGACCTTAATGTTCTCCACCAAGCCGGTAGAGGCCCTTCCGGTCCTCAAGGTTCTTAACTGGTCATGCAAGATTTCGAGCGCCTTTTTCATCTTGGATTCAGCTTCGATGATTATTTCTTTAATAGCCATATTTAATATGCGCGCCGCGCACCTCAAGCTGTGAATTTATTTGCTGGATTTTCTATCTGAGACGATATAAACAACGGCATCGCCCTGGAAAGGTGCCTGGAAGTGGCGACTTTTTCCGCCCTTGGTAGGCGGCGCTGCAATGGTTTTGCCACTGCGAGGATTTAGCCACTCCACATTCAACCGGCCGGAAGCAGCCGTGAGGTCCACCGTCACGTCTCCGCCATCAGGTAGATAAACAATATACTCTACCGAGGGGTTTGTCAGGCAGTACTTTGTTGAGGCCAAGTCATTACGGGGAACCATATTTATCAGGTTCATCCGGTTTGCATACTTCAACGTATAGCCTAAATTTTTCCGGATGGGCTCCCAACGGGGCTCTAATGCAGGTTTATCCGTAAGGTGTTCTGTCCAGGTAGGCCTTTTCTTATCTTCAGCGTCTTTTTCAGCTGGGCGGTACGGGTCCATAAAAATAGGGTTCATACCTCTGCAGAAACTCTTCCACACCCAGGCGCAGTTGCCGCCGATTCCCCAGAGGTGGTCGGTATCAGATATGATAACTTTACTTCCATCGGCTGCCGGCGGGTTGTCACGATAGCCGCCATCACTGCTTGGAGAAATCCAATCTGCGGAACTTTTAAACAGGTCATCATTGCTGCCGCGAAATTTTCTTGACCACTGGAAGGTCATACCGACCGGGTGCTGCTTGGGCTTGGTCTTTTCATACTCGTGAATAAAGTTAATCATATCGTATTGCCATTTTGTCGAATAAGTGCCGCTTTCGTTAGTTATCTCAAAAAGTACGTTATTCAAATCATTGACGGTATCGATTACTTTTTTAACATAAGCTTTCTGCAGAGAAGTTATGGCAGGATTTTTCAAAGTATGTGTTTCGAGTCCTCTGCCATCGCCATCCAGGTCCCCATTTATCCCGTTAACGTTGTTTTTAATATTGAACGGATGTCCGTCCCAGCACCAGGGTGGCAGTGAGGCTTGGAGACCATGTCCCTCGAAAAGCATAATTGATACATAGATTCGGCGGTTGCCTGCTGCTATAACTCTTGAGCGCAACCTGTCGAAATATCTTTGATTGAACTTTTCTAAATCAAACTTTGGTTTTCCATCCAGAGCTTTTCCCGGCCCGGTTCTCGACCAGGGAAAAGGCTGAGCGTATGTCATTGTCCCGCCTTTGTATGAATATTTCGATAATTCCCATGTCCACAGTCGTATGAAATTGTGGTTGTATCGCCGCAGGAAATTCAGATAGCCGTCAAAGTCAAAAGGTTTTGGGGGGTCAGTTTTTCCCATGTCCTTAAAATTGCTCCAGGTATGCGATCTGGTCAGATAAATAGCCCTGCCACTTATGTCTGTAAAGTAGCGAGAATTTTTGGGACTTACCTGAAGAGGGCTGGCAATCGGAGCAGTTTTCACATATCCGCTCGGCGTAATGGCCAACACCAAGCAAATCGCTACTGTGCCAATTAACTTCACGTTGCTTTTCCCCCTTTTTTAGCAAATTAACGTGCCCACCTGCTGACCACAAAGAGCCTTGGTTATATTGCCCTCTTTGAAAATATTCAAAACGATAATAGGAATATTGTTGTCCCGGCAAAGACTTATTGCCGCATGGTCTATTACCCTAAGGTTTTTCCTTAGCACGTCATCATAAGATAATCTTTCGAACATCTGTGCATCGGGATTTTTTTTAGGGTCCTCGCTGTAAACACCATAAACCTTTGTGGCTTTAATCAGCAGGTCCGCGTCGAGTTCTGCAGCTCGCAGTGCCGCACAGGTATCGGTAGTAAAAAAAGGGTCTCCGGTTCCACCGGCCAATATAGTAACCCTTCCCTGTTCCAGATGCCAAAGAGCGGCTCTTCGAACAAAGCGCTCACACATCGCCGGAACTTCTATGGCGCTTAAGACTCTGGTGGGCTGGCCAAACTTCTCCAGCGTCTCCTGCAGTGCGCAGGCATTGATGATGGTGGTCAACATTCCCATATAATCAGCGGTGTTTCTGGGTATGTTAATGAGCTTGGAAAAATTCTCCCCTCGCACGAAATTTCCTCCACCGACCACGACCGCCACCTGCGGCCCGAGCTTACAAATCTCTGCTATCCTTTTGGCAATCGAGCTTAGTGCAGAGCTGCCAATGCCAAGTTCCCCGGGCTTGCAAAAACTCTCGCCCGAAAGCTTCAGCACCACGCGACTATATTTACTCTCTACCAT
>JBHIDV010000062.1:0-10379 GCA_046760285.1 Sedimentisphaerales bacterium | reverse complement strand
AAAAATTAAAAAGAATATTTTCTCCGCGGACTTTGCGATCTCGGCGGTAAAAGAATCGACTCAGAAATAATCTTGCAAAACTTGGCGTTGATGTTACGATAGTGCCGGTATTGAATACTATATATATTCAGGTAGGGCAAAATTTACTATGAACAGAGCACCGGTATGGTCCAGCTATAATCGCAGGGATTTTATTAAAACATCGGTAGGTACTTTGGGTGCTGTTGTCTGGAGTGGGCTGGCACCTGGTTGCCAGAAGGAGCGAAAGGCGGTTTATCCCACCTGGGGTGGTTTCAAATATGCTATGTGCAATGAGAGTATGGCTAAATTAAGTTGGCAAGAGCAATGTCAAATCGCTGCTGAGGCTGGCTATAAGGGAATCGAGGTTGCAGCCTTTACCCTAATTGAGAAAGGCGTGCAGGAGATAACAGCCGAAAGACGCAAGGAGATGGTCTCAGTTATGAAAGATGTCGGCCTTGAATGTGTGGGATTGCACTGGTTATTGGCACCGCCACCAAAAGGATTGCACTTTACCAGCCCTGATGCCGCTGTGCGGCAGGCGACCATCGCTTACTTTGATGAGCTTATCGATTTCTGCGGCGACCTGGGAGGCCGTTATATGATTTTTGGCTCTCCCAAGCAACGTAGTACCAAGGGAATATCTGTTGAACAGGCCAAAAAATATTTTGCAGAAGGTCTGGCTAAGGTTGCAGACCACGCCCAAGCACGGGGTGTTAAGATACTTATCGAGCCTTTAGGCAAGGGTGCAACAGATGTGGTCAACACTATGGCAGAGGCTTTAGAGCTGAGCAAGCAGGTAAACCATCCCGCCGTTAAGATTATGTTTGATTTCCACAATACCACCGATGAGACCGAGCCATTTGACGTGCTGATTAAAAAATATTTCGAGCATATTTATCACGTGCATGTGCAGGAGATGGACGGCAAATACCTCGGCACAGGCACAGCGGTTAACGACTTCGTCAAGGCCTTTGGCGTGCTCAAGGACCTCAGATATGATAAATGGATATCACTGGAGGTATTTGATTTTTCTCCCGGCGGAAAGAAAATCGCTGAGGAATCGATGGCAACTCTAAAACAAATCGAAGGCAAATTGCTTTAATTTTTTCGATGGAGGTTAGCTATGAAAAGAAGTTATCTCATATCATTGTTTGCTACTGCCACGATTATTAGTTTTCTCACCGTTTTGCCCCCGCGCTTTCTTGCGAAAGCAGGAGCGGGAGCTCAGCAGGATTTTTCACCTAAGCCGGATGAGCAGCAACTGCCCCAAGCTATGCACTCGGAGATGAAGGAACTGCCCAGCATCACGGTCGCCAGAGAGAACGCGGACTTAGTTGGAAGCGATAACCGGGTGCTGCAAGCAGCGGTTGATTATATTGCTTCTCTGGGAGGCGGCATAGTCGAAATAGGCGAGGGACAGTATCTTATGTACGATTCGTTGCATCTGCGCTCAAACGTTACTGTCCGAGGCCAGAAAGGCAAAACGATTTTACGCAAAGCAGCAGGCGTGGTATCCGCTTTGGTCCTGGATGGTGATTTTGGTGAGGAACAGGTCACTGTTATCGAACCGGCTGGCTTTGAGGTAGGTTGTGGCGTGGCCATCTGGGACAGTCGTTCCGGCGGATTCCATGATACTGTAGCTCGCATCACAGGACGCAATGGAAATACGTTCTCCATTGATAAGCCGTTGATGGCAGATTATATGGTGCACAACAATGCCAAAGCTGCAACAGTCTTTCCGGTTATTAGTGCCTACAATATTGAAGGGGCGCGTGTTAAAAACCTCATTATCGACGGCAATAAGGAATCCAACGTCCATCTGACTGGCTGTCGAGGCGCAGGAATCTTTCTTTATCGAGCCTTCGGGACGGTCATTCAAGGCTGTGTAGTTCGCAATTACAATGGTGATGGAATCAGTTTTCAGCAGTCCAACGATGTCACCGTAATTGACTGCATCAGTGAAGACAACGCTTCTTTAGGGATTCACCCCGGAAGCGGCTCGCAGCGGCCTTTGGTTCGCAATTGCACTGCCCGACGTAATGGAACCGATGGCCTGTTTTTGTGCTGGCGGGTTCGGCACGGATTGTTTGAAGATAACGTTCTTGAGAATAATGGAAGATACGGTATCTCCATCGGGCACAAAGATTCCGACAATTTGCTTCGTCGCAATCTTGTCTGTTTGAACGCTAAGGCTGGCGTTTTTTTCCGTAACGAATCGCTGGGAATGGCTGCCCACCGCAATCGTCTTGAAGACAACATTATCGAAAATAATGGAACCTCCGGCCAAGCTGCAGGGATCCACATTCGTGGTCAAACTAACGACCTTGTATTTATCAACAACACGATTCGCGATACCCGACCGAGCGGTTCGCAAACACAAACTGTGGGTATTCTTATAGAAGAAACAGTAGGCGAGGTTACTCTTGAAGGCAATAATATAGAGGCCCAAATCCAGATTGATGACCGGCGGGTCACGCGGCGAGTCCCGAGAGCAAGATAAAATCCGATGAAATCGGTTTGAGCCGTCCGGGCCTTCAACCTGGCTGTCGCGGAGAGCAAAATGAGACCGTTGTCGTTAAATCCGAAACAATTAGTTGGGTTCCCGCGGAGCTATGCCCCGTATGGGAGCAGGGTCCCTCAGATACTTTTAACGATTCTTTTGTCGTATGTGGTTTTGGGATTTAATGATTGCCTGGGGTCTGGTACCGGCACTGGCAATAAAGGCAAAAAGAAAGGTTACCTCAAGATAGCTACTATCGGCTCTGGGCCGGCGACTGTGGCGGCTGACACCGAGCCGCAGAAAGTTGTGGACAAAATGATCGCGCACTGGCGAAAGAAATTCGCTCAGGTCTTGCCGGACCAGCCTGACTTGATTGTTGTTCCGGAGGCCTGTGACCGGCCGAGCAGTTTTAGCCTCGAAAAACAGCGACAATACTACCGGGTCCGCAAAGACCAGGTACAAAAATTCTTTGCTCAGGTCGCCAAGGAGAATAACTGCTACATTGTCTATTCAGCTCACCGAGAGATGCCAGACGGCACCAGACGTAATTCCAGCGTGTTAATTGACCGCAAGGGTAATATCGCTGGTGTCTATAACAAAAATCACCCGACCATAGGCGAAATGGAAAAAGGTATCCTTTGCGGTAGAAATGCGCCCATCATCGAGTGTGATTTTGGCAGAGTCGCAATGGCAATATGCTTTGACCTGAATTTTGACCAGTTACGCTTAAAGTATGTCAAAGGTAAACCAGATTTGATAATATTTTCTTCGATGTATCATGGAGGACTAATGCAGCCCTTTTGGGCCTATTCTTGCCGATGCCACTTTGTGGGTGCTATTGCTGATAAGGCGACACCCTCCGAGATTCGCAACCCTTTAGGCCACGTGGTCGCCTCTACCACCAATTATTTTGATTTTGCCGTTGCTACTGTCAATCTGGATTGTGCCCTGGTCCACCTGGATTACAATTGGGATCGTCTGAGGAAACTGAAAGCCAAGTATGGGCCTAAAGTCAAAATCACCGACCCGAGCTGTCTGGGTGCGGTACTGGTATCCAGTGAGCACCCCAAGGTCAGCGTTGACCAGATGATTAAGGAGTTTGAAATAGAACTGTTGGATGATTATTTTGCAAGAGCTCTATCATACCATCACAATCCAAAGAATATCGAAGGAGAAGAAAAATGAAATCATTTAATCGTCGAGATTTCATAAAAAGTTCAGTTGGTGCTGCTGCTCTTGCGGTTCTGCCGCGAGTGAAAACTTATGCCGCGAACGAAAAGGTGATTCTGGGCGTGATGGGCCTGGGCGGTCGAGGACGCGCACTTTTGACAAGCCTGGTAAAAAGGTCCGATGTTAAGATTAAGTACATTTGCGATGCCGATAGGCGATGCTATGGGCCGGCGGCAGAGATTGTGGTCGAGGGCCACGGCTACAAACCCGACTTTGTGCAGGATTTTCGAAAGATGCTCGAAGACGGGCAAGTTGACGCCATTGTTATCGCCACGCATGACCGCTGGCACGCGCTGCCTGCAATAATGGCCTGCCAAGCGGGCAAAGATGTCTACGTAGAAAAACCGCTGTCGCTTAGCATCTGGGACGGCAGAAAGATGGTTGAGGCAGCCCGCAAATATAAAAAGGTGGTGCAGGTAGGTACCCAGAGTCGCAGCGCCCCCTATACCGACAAAGCTGCTGAATACATCCGCAGTGGTAAACTGGGACAGGTTTACCTGGCCCGGGTGTTTCTTATGCAGCAGTCCGGGCCCATCCACGTAGCTGACACCCAGCCGGTTCCAGAAGCGCTAAATTATGACTTGTGGTGCGGCCCATCGCCAATGCTACCCTACCGTCCGGGCAGATGGTACATCCGGCTGTGGGATTTTTCTGTTGGTTATATCATGGCCGATATGATTCATCAGATCGATCTGGTACGATACCTGATTGGCAAAAAATATCCAGATACGGTTTGCAATGCCGGCGGAGTGTACTATTTCGACGATGGCAGAGAGCAGCCGGACACTCAGTTCACGACCTTTGAGTTCGGCAAACTAACTTTACTTTTCGAAGGCTCCCTCTGGTCGCCTTATATGCACCGGATTGTACATCTGCCGGATAAGACCAGGTTTCCTGACTGGCCTTTCTCCGCAACAAAGGTAGAAATATGCGGAACCAAGGGCTTTATGTGCTTCGGCAGACATGGCGGCGGCTGGCAGGTCTTCGAGGGTGATGAAAAAACCCGTGAAAGTAGGCCGGTCGTCTCAGAGCCGGCCCGCTATAAATTCGGCAGCATAATCGATTTGCATTTTGACGATTTCATAAACTGTATCCGCAGCCGAAAGAAACCAAAAGCTGATGTTGAGCAAGTCCATCTTTCGATGAACTTGTGTCATCTTGCCAATATCTCGTACAGGGTTGGAAACCGAAAACTCAAATTTGACGGCGCAACTGAAACATTTGTCGGAGACAACCAAGCCAACAAATACTTGAAAGCTAACTACAGAAAGCCCTGGGTCGTGCCTGAAAAAGTATAAAAAGCGGAGAGAATAAAAATCAAGTTAGCCAAAAAAAAGCACAAAAGCAAAGAGCTAAATTATTTTTTGTGCATTTTGTGCCTTTTTGTGGCCAGAGGATAAAACGAAAGGGAAAATTATGGCTTTGGTAAACAGACGACGGTTTCTGAAAGATTCGATAGGTGCTGCAGCAGCACTTTCGATTGTTGCACAAAGAAGAAGTTCTGCCGCCCCTGCTGCTTCGCGTTTGCGAAGCAAACCGGCAGGGGAGAAGATTATTATTGGAGTAATGGGCCTGGGCGGTCGGGGAACATTCTTAGCTGAGCAATTTGCAAAAAGGCCCGATGCGGAGATTGCCTATCTTTGTGACGCCAATACCCGCCGTTTTGCGCGAGCCAGAGAAGCGGTCGAGCAAGTTCAGAGCCGAAGGCCTAAGCTCGTTCAGGATTTCCGCAACATTTTAGATGACAGTAGCGTTGACGTCCTTATCAATGCCACACCTGACCACTGGCACGCCCTGGGGACCATCATGGCCTGCCAGGCTGGAAAAGATGTTTACGTGGAAAAACCCATGGCTCATAATGTGTGGGAAGGCAGAAAAATGGTGGAGGCAGCCCGTAAGTACAAACGGGTCGTGCAGGTAGGCATGCAATCGCGCAGCTCCGCTTATGTCAAAAAGGCCAAGCAGTACATTGGAGCCGGCAAACTGGGAGAAATCTATCTGGTGCGCGTCTTCAACATGATGAAACATTCAGCTATGAGGAAAGGCTCTGTGCAGCCGGTTCCGGAAGGATTTGACTACGACATGTGGTGCGGCCCTGCCCCCAAGCTGCCCTACAATCCGTCTCGTCGCTGGCTAAACCAATGGGAGTACAGTTGCGGCCCCATAGCCGGCGACGCCATTCATCAATTGGACTTGGCCAGATATCTGATGGATGATAGACCGTATCCTGATACGGTTTTGGCTACGGGGGCAGTTTATGGGCTGCGTGACGGCAGACAAACTCCTGACACCCAGTTGGCCACCTATGAGTATGGCGACTTCGACTTACTGTTCGAGGCAGCGCTGTGGACACCTTATATGAAGAAAACGCCGGCAGGCATTAGAAATTCAGACAAATTTCCCAACTGGCCCTTCAGCAGCACAAAAGTTGAGCTATTGGGCACAGAAGGCTTTATGTACTTTGGCCGACACGGCGGCGGCTGGCAGGCCTACGACGCGGACGGCGAACTGGTCCATTCTGAGTATGGCCGCCAGGGTGACAAGGAGCACCAGGACAACTTCATCGATTGTATCCGTACTCGCAAAAAACCAAATGCCGATGTCGAACAGGGCCATTACTCGGTATTACTCTGCCATCTGGCTAACATATCCTATCGGGTGGGCAATAAGAAACTTGAATTTAATCGGAAAACCGAATCATTTTTTAATGCCAAAGATGCCAACAAATTTCTGAAACGTACTTACCGCAAGCCCTGGGTGATACCCGATGTGATTTAGAATAACTGAAGGAGGACAACAGATTGATTCGTATGCTGTTACTATCTGTCGGTCTTTGTATTTTGTGTCCGCCTTTGGCGGATTTAGCCTATTGCCGACATGCCCCTGCGTCTCCCGACGCAAGTCGGGGCAGCGGGTGGGCAGAAATATCAAATGTTAAAGTATCCCAGGAGCCTACCGAATTGGCTGGGCCGCGAGTAGTCATTGAGTATGACATAAATGACCCCAGCATTTCGCCGGAGCAACCTGTGTATGTTTTTATTCGCTACAGCAAAGACTCCGGGACAACCTGGCAGCTCATCAAGCCTTCGTCCCTCAGAGGTAACGGCTATGCTCTTGTGGAAAAGCCAGGCCATAAGAAGGTCATCTGGTGGGGGACAGGCCAAACCAGCTTCACCGATATAAACAAAGTGCAGTTCCGAGTTCGTGGAATCAAGATGGTGCGGGTTCCCGCCGGTGAATTTGTAATGAAAAGCCTACCTGGTGGAGGCCGTGATGAATCAAAGAGAGACCCTGCCCCGCGGCAACCCTACCACAAGGTCAATTCCAACCTGCCGTTGTTCTATATAGCAAAATATGAAACTACCGTCTCCATGTATGCTGACTACCTGAACGAAGTCGGCGGAGAAGGGGCCGGTTGGAATCGGCGTATGGCCGACCCAAACCGCTGTGGTATTATTCGTAATAACGATAACACCTATTCGGTCATACCGGGTCGTGAAAATTATCCGGTTACGTATGTATCCTGGTATGATGCGGTCGGCTTTTTGAATTGGTGCGGGTTGAGACTGCCCACCGAAGCAGAATGGGAAAAGGCGTTGCGAGGCGGAATCTTCTTGGACGGTGACGAGTCGAAGAAAAAACCCAATCCCTTGCCAGACAGACGCTATCCTTGGGGAAACGAACCACCGGGGGCTGGCGGACAGCAGCGGTGTAATTACGATGGGCCGAACGATGGATTTGAATATACGGCGCCTGTGGGAAGTTTTGACAAATTTAATAGTCCCTATGGCGTCTGTGACCTGGCAGGAAATGTGGCCGAGTGGACGCTTGATTGGTATTCAACCTCCTACCATGTCGGTCTGGATGGATTTCGTATGGTACGGGGCGGCTCGTGGATGGCCGTACCAGCCGCCTGTGATGCTATCACAGGTGCCACGCAACTGCCTCTTAAGGAAAGTAGCATTATGGGCTTTCGGGCTGCGCGAAACTGATAAGACAGGTTCAACAGGATTAAGCTGGTTTGTCGGTGTCGAAACTGGTATCGAAACTCGAAGCTGGCCGCTGGAAGCTGGATAAAAAACGAGTTTCGAGCTTCCAGAACGAGCATCGATACGAGCATCAACAACGTTAAACAAAAACTATACTTTAGGTACTTTACACCTCTTGGTGTCTTGGTGCCTTTTTAGACAGGATAAACAGGATAATCCTGTAAATCTTGTCCAATTTTAGACCGGACGAACTTGTAAATCCTGTCCAAAATTAGGACACAGAAAGGGCGTGAATTATGAGAATGTGGCAAATAAAAAAAGTTCTATTGGTAGCTACCTTGCTGCTAACGGCAGCGACTTTGGTGACAGCGGAAGATTGGTTGCAGTTTAAATACGACTGTCGGCATTCCGGCAATGTGCCTGACAGAAGCGTGACCACACCGCTCGGATTAATCGGCGCAGTACCTTTGACCGATGCTATCTTTACAGCGCCGGTGGTAAAAAACAGACGTATTTATGTGGTCGACGGCTCCGGAGTTGCTTTTTGTATCGACGCTGTGACTTTGGAGGTTCTGTGGAAGGTCGAGACTCGCGGCGGTAAGGCCAATTGTAACAATGTATCATCGCCAGCCATTGTCCCGCACCAATTGCTCCCGGACGCAAGGACCAACTCCACAAGTGAGCAGGACAACACCGACTCGGCTCAATTGGTGCGGGATTACCTTCACTTCGGCACCATGGCCGGCTACTATTATGTGCTGGATGCTACCGCCGGAACCGTGGTCAAAGAAATTGCCTGTGGCGAACCTATTCTCAGCACTCCGGTTGTTGCTAACGACCGCGTGTACTTTGCCACGCTTGGCTCACAGGTCTATGCCCTGGAGCCTGATGGCACAATCTGTTGGGTCTGGGATTTCGTCAAAGAAGTGCTCGACTTTGCAGGCAATCGCTGGAGCGGCCAGGATTGGTGCAAGTATAAACAGGGACGGGTGACATGGCGAGATCAGTTCTGCTGCTCAAGGAACATAGCGATGTATGGCAAGCTGCTCGTTGTCCCTGCAGGTGGCTCGGCTATTTGCCTAGAGGACCTCGGCAGCCTTACCTTACCTCGTGCGATAAAGGCTGTGCCAAACTATGCAGGTTCAGAACCTCCGGCTACATTTGGAATAAGCATAGGCGAACAGGCAGAGCTCTATCGACAGTGGCATCGGCGGGATAATACCGGCCGAGTAGAGATTATTAAACTTACCGACCCAAAGGCCGAATCTGACTTTGTCCCAGGAACGCAGACTGCAATCAATATGCAAAGACTTTTAAGTTTCGCCTCCGTAAGCGTCCGTGACCGGGACGTTTACCGCTGTAGCCCGGAGATCGGCTTTGGCTTCTGCAAACATAGCCCAGATGGCAAAACTATCTATCTGGGAGGCTACCCGTCCATTGCGCCGCCGATTCTCCTTCGTAAAAAAGGTGTGTATGGGGGATTGGACGGGAGCCTTTATGTGGTACCGCTGTCCGGCAGCGGTGAAATTTGGTCATTCAAGACCGCCTTCGGCAAGGCTATCTCGGCCCCTGTCGCCGTGTGCGATGGCCGAATTTACTTCGGTTGTGAGGACGGTTACCTGTACGTCCTGGGACCAGAAGGTAAGGCGGTGCTGCCGAAAGAAGATCTTCAACTATGCAAGATTCGAAGTCCACTCACCGGCAAATTCGCTGATTCCCAATATGATTGGTTTACGAACTTCGGCAACCTGGCCAGCACCAATGCAAATAATCAGAGCCTGAAGCCGCCTTTCAAAGTCAAATGGATTCGTCGGTACAAGGGTACTTTCAAACACCTTCCTGTTTGTGGTGGAGGCCGAATGTACACTCACACCGCCGAGGGCCAGATATTTGCCGTCGAGCAGGAAACAGGCCGACTATTATGGCGGCGGTACTGGCCCGGCGTGCATATCTCGTTCACATCTCCAATCTACTATAAAGAGCGTCTCCTGGTTCCCCAAGCCGGTATTAAGAAATCACGTATGCGCTGCCTGGACGCAGCGACAGGAAAGTTGCTATGGGAAGCACCTTTCAGCGGCTCACCAAGCTGGTCTCGACAACAACCGCCAATCATATGCAACAACCTTGCCATTTATACCTTCGGCACGGGTAAATATGCCCCCCAGGGAACTGAAAAGGCTTATGTTCACAAGGGCACGCCTATTCAGGCACCAGACGGAGCTGAGATAATGAGCTGGATTTACAGCCATAACAACCCTTATTATCCCAAGGATCAGAGGCCCCTGGTACGAGCCTGGGACCTGGATACAGGCAAGGAGGTCTGGACAGTAGATTTTTCGCAGTTCGGCTCCGGCGGCAATGATTCCGGCTTATGCTTATCAGAAACGGATGGAACACTTTACTACTCGACGTTTTTCGGTTATGCGGCCCGCACCAAAGAAGGACAGCCCAAGGCACAGGGCCTCACCGCAGCGATTGAACCGACGACAGGAAGGGTGATCTGGCTGACAACCAAATACTATGTTACTGCGGGCACAACCATCTCTACAAAGGATGGGCGGCTGTATCTGGGCGGCTACAACCAACCCAATGAGAAAATAAACAACCGCTACGTATGGTGTCTGGATACGAAAGATGGG
>JBHIDV010000061.1:0-10392 GCA_046760285.1 Sedimentisphaerales bacterium | reverse complement strand
TTTCATCGGCACATAGCGATGCAATTTTCTCAGCCAGCTCAGTGTCACTTGTTATTGCCATGCCACCCAGACCGGTTGTATAGGGCTTATTCCACTGAAATGAAAAATATGCAGCTTGGCCGAACGTGCCTACCATCTTACCCTTAAATCTTGAACCGAGTGCCAGACAGCAGTCTTCAACGACAGGGACACCTCTTTTGTCAGCGATATCCATAATCACGTCCATGTCACAAGGATAGCCGTATGTATGCTGGGCTATGATGGCTTTGGTATTTGAAGTAATCTTTTCTCGGAGCAAATTGACATCAATATTAAATGTAACCGGTTCAATGTCCACATAGACCGGCTTAGCCCCAAGATATTTGATTGGATTTACATTCATTACGCAGGTATATCCCGGCACAATGACCTCATCACCAGCAGTTATGCCCATCGCCTTCAATATCGCATAGAGAGCAACTCGCCCTTTCCAGAAAGCAAAGGCGTGCTTGGCGCCAAGCAGTTCGGAAAACCTCTGCTCATATTGTTCTATAAGTTTGCCCACAATATTCTTTTCTACCAGGACATTTGCATTTCTTCAGGCGGTTTTACATCATGTCCCTTGAGGATGACAAACCTGATGATTCCCCACAGTGAGCCCAATCCATAGCCAAAGTGCAGTATCACAAAGACCAGCGGTACCAGCGGTACATACAGCCAGCCGGATTTTCGACCTACGTCGAAAGTACCTGCCAACAGCCCAATTGCATATATAGCTGCTTCAATCACCAATAAAATCCAAAACAGTTTCCAGAATAAGCCAGCCAATGCCAGCAATAGCAAAGAGAGCATGAACAGTAAGGGCACTAATTGCCTAAAGGTAGCTGGTCTTTTATGCTTTTGCAAAGTCCTTATCCGCCAGAAGCCGTATTGAAAATACTGTCTCCAGAGTTTACGCAGAGAGCCTCGCGCAAAATATTTGCTCCGTATGGATTTTGACATCCATATTTTACCGCCAGCCAGAATTATTCTCAGGTTGAATTCATCGTCCTGATTGCGCACCAACTCTTCGTCGAAGTAGCCGATTTTATCTACTATCCATTTGTGGTGTGTGCCAAAGGCAAGCGTATCGACCCAGCCCTCATAATCGCCCAGCCGGAATCGTGAATTGCCTACGCCGATTGGCGACCGCATAGCCGATGCAATTACCTTACCCGTATAGTTGTTTGCTACGGCCTCAATGTAACCACCGACAACCCAGGCGTCCGGGTGCTCACGCAGCGACTGAATCGATTTTCTTACAAAATCCGCAGCAGCCTCCGCGTGTCCGTCAACTCGAATAAACAAATCTCCTCGCGCTGCTTTCAAGCCGATATTGAGCGCAGTAGGAACGATTCGGCGTGGATTATCCAGCATCTTTATACGGCTGTCAGCATGAGATAGCTGTTCTACAATCCTTCTTGTGCCATCGTCACTTCTCCCATCCACGACCAGGATTTCCATCTTCTCAGCAGGCCAGTCTTGATGTAGGATGCTTTTTATCGCCCGCTCGATGAAAACGGCTTCATTGCGGATGGGCATAATAATACTGACGAAAGGCAGGTCTTTATCAACCATGATTTTTTGTTGCCTGCAGCAGGACACTTTCCAACCTGCCGGCTAATTTGGCGCGGTCAAACTCTCGCTCGGCCAGCGCACGGGCATTTTTGCCCATCTCTCGGCACAACTTCGGCTCAGCCGTTAATTTTTCCAACGCATCAGCCAGAGCCTGCGGACGATGCGGGTCAAGGCATTTGCCGCATTTATGCTTCTCGATTGTTTCTCCCAGCCAGCCTGGCACATTTATCAGGACCGGCTTACCGGCTGCCAAGGCGTCAAACATCTTGTTCGGTGACCAGGTATTTTCCTTAGCTGCTCGAAAGATAACCATGCAAGCATCACAACCGGCCACCAGTGGAGCAAGTTCCACCTTAGGAACCGGATTACTAAAAATCACATTTGTTAGTTTATATTCGCGTGCCATCTTCTCTAATTCGGGCCGTTTACCCCCACCTCCGACCAGCACCAGCACGATATGGTTTTTGCCGCGCTGGCCCAGGATTCGCCCAGCTTCGATGACATATTCCAGCCCGTTAGCCAGCCCCATAGCCCCGAAGTAAATGGCGGCGAATCGGTCGCCCAGTCCAAGTCGATTTCGCCAAACTGAACCGTCAAGCTCTGGCTGGAAAAGGTCTAAGTCACAGCCGTTTGGGATGACAGTCACCTGTTCAGCCGGAATACCTGCGTGGACAATTCCTTCTTTTATGCCGGGCGACAGCGCGACAATATGCTTTGCCTGATTGTATATCTTTCTTGCCATTCGCCGCAGATGCCAGATGACCAGCGGATTTTTCAAGCCTCCGAGGTTGACCAGCGCATCCGGCCAAGAGTCCCGGACTTCAAATACAAATGGGACCTTGAAGTGACGGCTCAACGCAGCACCCGCCAGGCCGATGGGTAAAGGTGTATGTGTGGCGAAAATCACGTCGGGCTTGTTTAGTAGCTTTCCCACATGAGCAGCTAACCGGGCAAACTGATAAAACTTGAGCATACGTTTCCAGCCGTTCATCGTAGTGCCAATTTCCGGGTCATTGTAAGCGGCTGCAATCGGAACCACGTTAATGCCTTCGGTTTGAAGCTCAATATATTTTCGTCCCTTCGGCACGCTAAATTCATTGTTGGCCAGTCCGGAGGTTATCATGGTGACACGGTGACCTTTTCCCGTGAGGTATCGGCTGAATTCATAGGACCGTGTCCCCGTTGTGCCTTTTCGCGTTGCGAAATACTGGTGTAGATAAAAAATGTGCATGTCAAATTTACCAAAACCCCGCGTAAAACGCGGGGCTAAATATTTAGCCCGTGATTTTACCACGGGTTGCTACAATCAAGGTAACTTCCATAAATCCGGCATAGTTTTAGAATGGCCTTTGAAAAGAAACGGCCATTGATAGTACCACTCCTTCCGAGCCTCTGTTGATAACAAGGAAGGCTCATAAGGAAAGCATCCTAAATCCGGCGCCTTATCCGGCGGCCGCTTACGATTGAAAAAATCCCTTTCCGGAGCATACTTTTTGGAGCCTTTGCCGATAGCAGGGCTGCCCTTTTTCAAGTAAAAAACTCCCTTTTTCGCATCCAAAAACAACGGGTCCGCAGCTATACCGTGGGGGCCAGCTTGCCTAAATCGTGGAAGACAGAGATTGTAGTCAATAAAAATCTTACCCTTGCGTAGATAAGGGCCATTGAGATTCTCAATAGGCTCGGCCTTCTCGAACTTCCAGCCGGTATTATTTACGATAATATTGTTCGCAATTATCTCATTGTGGCCGTTCTTCACTGCTATGCTGCTACCATTTTGGACAATAGTATTGTTGATGATTTTATTGGAGCCGACACCAGGTTTTGAATACAGGCCGATGCCCCATCTGGCATTTGCATAGATAAGATTGTTTTCGATTCTGCTGTTTGCTATCTTCGGATATAAATGCAGGCCCCAGCCGGAGTTGAACCTGACAATGTTATTGCGAATCGTCAGATTGTTGCCATCCGCATATACTCCGTGACAAAATTGTAAATGTTCACCATTGTATTCAATAATATTGTTTTCTAAAATCAGCCCGCTAACATCATGGGCTTCTATGCCCTGAAGGGCGTTATTATGAATTCGGCAGTTTCTGATTACGGTAAAGTCTGCATTCGATTTGATGCCGGTGTAGCTGGCTCCACTGCTCTCAAAGCCATCTATTATTACCCACTTGCAACCTTTTCTAACGTAAATATTATGGAATGGGGAACCGTGCAAAACGGCTTTGTATTTATACTGGGATTTCAGAGTGGTTGGTCTTTGTGGTGAACCAGCATATTCGGGAGAAAGTGTTATCTGAAGACCAACATAGTTGCCGGGCTTGAATATGAAGGTATTGCCTCCGCCAACTTTTTTAAGGGCGTCTTGAACGGATGCAAAGGGGTCCTGTTGCGTGCCTGCAGCTTTCGGCTTGCCTTCGGACGCAATCCAGTAGGTGGCTGCATATAGATTGCAGGAAAAGCACATTAGGAACAAGACTGTGGCAAGCGAACCTGCGGTAAAACCGCAGGCTAAATATTTAACTCCGCCTGTTACGCGGGGTTTTGGAAAACTTTTCATAATTTTGTTCCTGAATCAACTGCCGTAGTTGGGCTGCGGTTTTTTTAATGTTGAAGTTTTTCTCGATTTGCTTTCGGGCGGCACGACCAAATTGGCGGATTCTATCAGGATTGGAAAGTAAACTTTTGACGGCCTCAGCCAAAGTATCAACAAATTCACCAAACCCCGCAGTAAATTGCGGGGCTAAATATTTAGCCCCACGTTTTACGTGGGGTTCTTCTCTCATATCCACAAGAAGTCCATTAACGCTATGGTGCACCAGTTCGTCGATGCCGGACAGCCGAGTTGAGACCACCGGCAACTCACAAGCCATCGCCTCCATCATCGCCACGGGAATCCCATCCATATCGCCATTTTGAGTTTTAACGCATGGCATAAAAAAGACAGACGCCCTGCTATAAAATTCAACAAGCTGGTCATTTGGCTTCGGACCGAGCAATACAACACAATCTTCTAATCCCAGTTGGCTGATCTGCTCTTTAAGGCGCTTGCCTTCAGGGCCATCTCCGATAATCTGGAAAAGAAATTTTGCGCCCTTCTCTCTGAGCTTAGCACAGGCTGCTATGGCTACATCCAAACCTTTTTTGGCCTCCAGCCTGGCTACGCACAATAGCGTATTGCGTATTGCGTCCCTTCGGCTACGCTCAGGACAAGCTTGCGTATTGCGAATTATATTGAATTTTTCCACGTCTATGCCGCAATGTACAACGTGACATAAATCTGCAACCGAATCGCCGCAAACATTTCTTAGGTATTCGACATTGAATCTTGAAATGGCAGCTATGAATTTGCATTTGGCTAATCGTGGCCGCAAGCTGCCCGCAGTTCTGGTGAATATGTCGAAAGCGTGTACTGTGCAGGAGACAGGTAAGTCTGTCAGCATCCCTATCATAAGGCCGAGACTTAAAGACCGGCTGGCAAAATGCACGTGAATATGCTCGGCGCCGAACCGCCGCAAGTGCCCGGCGAAATGACATGCTGCTGTTAATTCGTAGACAGCCTTTGCGAATTCAACCGGACTGTGAATAAGCAAAGTTGCCAGCCAAAGGCAAACCCTTAGTAAACGAATTGGATGTGTAAACATCTCTCGAAAAGTCACTCCAACTTGCACAAAGATGTTGGGACGATAAATTGCCCGCTTGCACCATTTAATCATATATTCAGACCAATTCTCGAATCGTTCGGGCCCACAACTGGCCAGCGGCAAGACTTCCCACCCGGCCTGCTCATGTGCAGTCATCTCGTTGATAACAAAGGTCATTTTCATACCTGAGACAACGTAAGCAATCTTCATAGTTTAGCAGTCGCCGGCACGGCGACGTTCCTTCCTAGCCAGAACATGCACGGTTCGCGTGGTCAAATCTTCCTCGGACATCTGGTGGAATCTGCCGCTAAGTTGTTCTCTGGCCAGTCCTGAAGGGTCCGAAGTTTTTACCTCGCAGACGATTGTAAAACCGGCCTGCTGAAGCAGACGCTTATGCGTGGAATAAGGTTCTCTGTTTAAAAGATAGAACCTCTTGCCCTTGATTAATTTCCACGTAAAGTCTGAGTAGGCCCAATGGCCATTCCACTTTTTTGCCAGGCCGTGACATCCAAAATCGATTTGATGGCTCATAAAGCCATCGCTCTTGAGCCAGCGATAAAATGTGGCATAGGTTTGAGCCAGGTTGTCCACATGTTCGAGCACTGCCTGAGAAAATATCATATCAACGGTGCCCTGCTTTATAACGACACTATCGTACCAGGGCACAACATAGCGGATTTCGATAGTACTCTTATTTGAATCATCAGCCTTGGCAAGTGCCTCCTTTATGGACCGAATCCTTTTAGTGCTTAAACTTTGCCGCAGCCGGTCTTCCGTCAGAATCTGGTGCGGAAACTCGTATGATGGCAGTACCGGCCTTGCCAAAGGGAATTCCTGCTGGTCGGGGATAGGCTCTTTTTTTGCAAACAGTACAATCAACTCTTCGAGGATGTCAAGGTTTGCGGAGGTATCAGCATATTCTACGACATCCAGTGCATAGTATCTTTCGGCTCCCGAAACAAGCGCTGCCAGGCCGATGCCGAGGGAATCTCCCGGGCCGAACTCGGCAATTACCTTTGGCCAGGTGCAAAGGTTGGCCTGCTGTGCCATAACCAGGTGTCTTAGCCAGATGCAGTAGCAATAACGAGCTGAATTAGTTCCACCTGTATGGCCAGCCAGGAGTTTATTAACTTTCGGCACATAAGTTAATATGCCGCCTATTATGTGCTTGAGACCCATGTCAAATATTGGTCCAAAAACCCCGCCATAAACTTGTCCTGAGCAATGTCGAAGGATTGCGGGGCTAAATATTTAGCCCCACGTTTTACGTGGGGTTTGACAAAATCTCGTTGTAAACCTGCAATGTTTGCCTACAAACAACCGATGCCATAAATCTGTTTTTGGCAATCTGTTTAGCGCGTTGACTCATCGAGCGGGCCAGGCTTTCATCTGAAAGAATCCTGCAAATCGCATCGGCAATATCTTTTGTGTCGTAGGGGTCGACCAAAAGTCCTGTTTTGCCATCTTCGACCATCTCCGGTATGCCGCCCACTCTTGCGGCGACCACAGGGACGCCTACCGCCATCGCCTCTGCAATAGATAGCGGGGCGTTTTCCTGAAAAGACGGCACAGCTAAGCAATGGGCCTTCGATAACTCGAACTGTATGTCTTTGATGCTGAGATTGCCGAGCAGGTGCACGCTATTTTGCAGCCTTGTCTTTTTAATTTCTTTCTTACACGCTTTTAGATAAGTAAACTCTGTGGTTCCTGCAATGCGAAGTTGCGCACCGGATATGCGCTGAATAATAATGGCAAAGGCCTTTATCATACCCAGGATATTTTTCAATGGCCTAATTCTGCTACAGCAGAATATCCTGCCAGATTCTGCTTGCCAGTCGACATCGAAGTAGGAATCTGCAATCGGATTATTGACAAGCCAGGTTTTGTGAATCTTATTTTTCTGGGGCAAAATCTTTCTCGTATATTCGCTTATTAGAATAATATAAGGGACTCGGCGGCGGCCATATTCTTCTGTCAATTTCAAAAGCAGCCATCGAGGCCAGCGAAGAGGCCCCCATCGCCTGTCCCAGAGCGCATCATGTTCGACAATCCCATGTATCGTAAGAAGGTGCGGATATTGGCAGTTTGCGGCCAGAAAAGTAACGTTCTGAAAATGCACGATGTCTGGATTTATTTGTCTCAAAATAGATTTTATCTGCCGTCTGCCCGCAAAAATGTCATAGACTGTTCCGGGCAGCAATCGCCACAGCCCTTCTTTAGCAAGGCGATAAATATTAAAGTTTTCCCACCGCTGGCAAATAGTTTGGTCGGTGGCCCCTTTTGGGACAACTATAGTTAGCTTGACGTTCGGCTGCTTTGCAAGTTCGCAGGCCAGGTATTTCGCTACACCGGCTACCCCCCCGTCGATTTTGTCACGGTCAGTCGGGAAGTCCGTCACCATTACTACGTGCATCTGCAAATTCCGCTGGTAATAGATCTTCTTCATACTCGGTATAGGGTACTAATTCATCCGTGGCCGGAGTTAAGAATTCAGCTATTCGTTCGCTGGCCATTACAAATACCAGGAATACCCAAAAATGTTTTTGATATAGCTGTCCCACATTTAATCCCATCACTAATAAGAATGTTAAAACCGCTCTGGCGTATAGTTTCTCCCAGCCCAGCGGGATTCGCTTGACCGTGAGTATTAACATAATCACGAAAAACGTAAAAAGACCAGCGGCAGGTATGCCGTAGATTCCCAGAGCTAAAAAGAAGTCATTATGTGGCAGGATTAAAAGTCCGCTGTGTTCAAACCAGCCAAAATAACTTGTTCCGGCTGGCTTTCTCACAACACATCTAAGGGCTTGCTTGATGGGCATCATCCTGTAGCTGATAGCATCTTTGGCACGATGTATGTCTGTCAATCGCTCTGCCACGCCGGATTCGAGTCTGCCTGTTTTTATCACCAATCCTGCCGAGACGGAGGCCAGCAGAATAACCACCAGTAGCAACACTGTCAGTGTAGGCCTGCGCAGGACCTGCCTTAAAAACAATAGCGGCGACAGCATGGTAAACGCTATCGCAATCAAGGCGCCACGAGAGCCTATTCTAAGCAGCATTATGGGCAGAACCAGCATCGCAACCAGGTATACGATTCGCCATAGAATCTTCTTGTCACGGGCGAACAAGTAAATAGCTGCCAAAAAGGCCAAGCTGGTCAGGCCAGCTAACATGTTTGCATCGATTGCTTCGCCGAGTGTAGCTGAATATCTTGCTTCAGGGGTCTCTTCGATGGTCCTTATTGCTGTACCGGTTACAAAAGCTAATGTGATGGTGCCCAGCGTTCCAAGTACGTATGCTCGTAGTGCCCAGTGAAAAGTTCTGACGTCGTTTGTTTGCAGTATCCAATATACGATAAAAACCAGCACCAGAAGCTGAACCTGGGTAAATGCACGTCGTAACTCCAGGCCGAGATAAGGTGCTGCCAGCGAAACTAAAAACACCCAAATGGTGTACAACATAATTACCCATAATGCCTTGTTGCCAATACGTAGTGGGGGACGAGTTATCAGCAAATTCAGTGCAAAGCTGATCGCAACAGCAATTCCCACACCTCGGTCGAGACTGAAATCTTGTCTTACACCAATACCAGCCCCTGTGGGTAACACCAGCATCATAATACAGAGCGCAAAAGTCGGCTTCATAACCATGCCGATGAACGTGGGCACAGCTATGATTACGATACCAGCGGCAGTATTTTTCCCTAAAAAGATTACGGCAAAGCCAATCAAACAAATCACGGCCCAGAGCGCCAGCAGCAGAATGTTCATCGCCGGTGGCAGCTTGATATCAGACGTCCGCTCACTTTGAACGTAGGCGATATCCGCTTCAGGTATTACGGTTTCGTATCCGGTATACATACTAAGCTTCTCCCCGCGTAAGCGGGGCCTCCAATTTTATAACTCAAAGTTGTGTAAAAACTTACGCAAACGAGCGTACATCAGCACCTGGGGACCAATATAAGCTGCTGCTTTTAAGGCAGACCTTTGTCGCGCAAGGCGGCATACTTTTTCTCTATGCAATTTATATATTTTCGGCAAATAATTCCTGTACCTGCTGAGATTATGTGCAGAACCATGTCTGGCATAGCTCTGCCACAGGTAGCCTTTCAAAAAAGCATCGGCCATCCCTTCAGCATTCCAACTCAAAAATCTCATACCTGGTGCACCACGAAACGCGCAGCTTACAAACCAAAGGATATCAAAGTACCGGCTGCCAAAGGTAGGTGTTCTTCCTATAATAGGTGCCGCTGACCAGTCTAATATGACTAACTGGTCGGTAGGCTTATGAAGACAGACGTTGATACAGGCAAAATCGCCGTGAATAAAGGCATTCTTATCCGGCGGGTCCATCCACTCCGGCGGAAGTTCATGCTTCATCTCATCAGGCAAAATTAATTGGTCATGAATAACCGCCAGCGACCGCCCAGCTTTTTCTGAAAGTTCAAGTAACCGAGCGTCTTTATCAATTGCCAATTGCAGCAGTGTGACCAGGCCACTCAGCCGTTCGAAATCCAGCAGGCCCTTATCCTGGTCAAAGTTTAACACCCGAGGGACATAGAACAAGCCGCTATCCGTGCCAATTTCACCGGCCAATTTGGTCTTGGTTGCTTCTATAGCCAGCAAAGAAGAACTTGCTTTTTTCCGTGCAATGTCACCCATAAATTCCATCAATGACTCCTCAGCAATTTCAAAATGAAATTTCAAATCTCAAATTCTTTTACACACCACGATGGGACTTTCGGAAAAACGAGCCAGAGACTTGAACTTGCAGCATACATTCTCAATTGCGGAAGTTACCATTTGTGGAACCGCAATTTTGGGCGGGTGAAAAAAACCAACTGGATAAAGTTCCATTATCTTCATTCCCACATCCTCAACGAGTCTGTTCATCTCGTCTAAAGTCATAACATTGAATATGCCTTTAGGATTTTTTTGCTGATGGCGCAGATATAGCAGTTTAATCCAGGGCGAGCCATAACTTTGGTGATTGTTAAATACGAAATAGCCGTCTTCCGAAAGCAGCTTTGCCAGCGTTTTCATCGCCGCTGAACGCAAAGCCGGTTCCGCATTAACGAAAAACCTGAACGCCATTATCAGATTAAACTTTCTGTCGGCCAAGACGTTGTCGATGGTTATATCTGCCT